>CAYNTR010000089.1:0-8531 GCA_964400255.1 uncultured Halobacteria archaeon | reverse complement strand
TGTTATACGATGGACTGTGCCCATTTTAAGCTGTAATTGCAGATAGTGTAGTCTAAATATTATTCTTTTCATCAACTTTATAGTCTGCCTCTCCTTCTTCAATACCTTTTTTTGCTTTTTTATATGCCCATTTCGGGATTTGAGGGCTATTATGAGTTAATTCATCTCGTTGCTTTGCCAATTCCTTTAGTTGTTTAGTAGCTTCTTGATCTGAATCTTCTCTATAAGAATCAATCTCGTAAAATATACGAGCCTTATTTCTGAGTGAATTGTACTTATTCCCTGCATTTCGATGGGAATTTGCCTTCTCATTTGGATTCAAAAAGGTTGTTACTGCCGTAAGAGCTGTAACTATGATTGCTAAAATGCCGGCGATAATATTGTGATTGTCAAATTGTGATAATGCAGAAGCACCAGCAATGGCAGCTAATATTGCAGTTGGGACTCCTATCCATAAGTGAAAATTCGTCCAAAAGTGCGCTGCAATAAAGTGCCCCTTAGCTGAATAGAGACTATCTTCTTCTACTCTTTTTGCTTCTTTTATAATCTTTTCTTTGATGCTCTCCATGTTGTCAGATCTCCTTATCCATAGGCCGGAAAATGTCCGTCAAAAACGAGGTCCCACCAATTAAAAGCATCGGCAATTTTCTCGGCTGATTCGACTTCTCGTGCCTTTTCAGTGCGATCCAGAGCCGATTTAAGTTTCGACAAAGCATCTGCCTTCTTAAGCTCGCTTAGGCATGGGTAAATGTAACCAGATACACCCATAGGATCTTGAATGGCGGCAAGTTGACTGTCCCACAGTTTCTTGAAGATATTTTTTATGTCAATGGAATAGATAATGGATTTCTCTTTCGATGCGTATTCGGTTACTCGCAGTTCAAGATAGAACGAATGGATCGGCACGTTCCTATAATACTTCCAAGCCTTTAGGAATCTAACGAGGGGTTTAACTTTGTTACTTAATTTACCATCAACAACAGCGACATAGGCATTGTGAGCATCCGGGCTTGATTTCATCCAACCACCAGCCCCGTCGGCAATCTCATAGATATGGTAGCCATTCTAATCCTTTTTGATGAAGTCAACAGGAACGACCTCGGTCGACTCAGATGTGTCCATCCCAAAAGGTACCAAGACGGCAGGCGTTCTGACAGCAACATCAGTATTGGGAAAACGAGCATCAAGGGCATCCCGCACCGCTCGCAATGTTGCGTCGGAGTTCTGTTTCAGATTCTTTGTGGGGATACTGGCGAAATAGTCTACGTCGCTATAGCCCCGGATACTGGTGCCATTTCCGAAGGACCCCGTGCGAAAGAAACGGATTATCTCAAAGTTCTTCTTTAGACATGCCTCTATTGAGGCTCGATGGCTCTTGGCCGCTTCAGATTCCCCTCCCGTAGGGGTAAAGCCGACTATGGAATTTAGAAAATCCTTCCCCAACTGTTTTTGCCATTTTTTATCACCTCCTTATTTTTAGCCAGTCAGCCAAGTGACGATCACTTTCAGGCGCAGTCTTTCGTATAACTCCGGAATATCCGCAGTACTGCGTATATACATCCCTCTGGATATCTCTGTCGTCTTTGAATGAAGGTTTGATTGCTCTTCTCACAGCCATCTACAGCATTCCCCGGCTGCCCGTCCGTGTCGCACAGAGCCGCGTCGGCGTACCCGCGTTCCTAACATATAAAACGTGTTGATATAAAAAATACGTTGCTATTTTCCCTCATCAAAGTCTTGTTGTTAATCTTATGAATTACACCGTTATTCCCTCATTTTTGGTATTTTATTTTGTGCAAAGCCGGTGGAAGGATTAATTAGATAGATGCAGGGCAGGCGTATAATGACAGGAAACGAAAAGTATTGCGAACGTTTTCAGGTAGTTACTGATTTGATTGGATGAAATGAGCGCGGGATTAAGCGAACTGAGGGAAAAACCTCTCCGGTGAGATAACGATTCCGTCTACTCTGTGAAAGGGTTTAAAAATGGGTATGTCAACTGTATATGTGTAAAGGAGGGAGCATGATGAGTACATCTTATACTGCGGAATACCGGCAGAAGCTGACCACACCCCAAAAGGCGGTTGAGAGAATAGAGAATGGCAGTACGATCGTTCACGGCTTGACCACCGCCGAGCCGCCTGCACTGCTCGCCGCGATTGCCGAACGTGCACGCGCAGGTGAGCTGAAAGACCTTAAGATTTATTCGTTCAATCCGCAGAAGCATGTTGCCCAGACGATCTTCGCACCCGATCTCTGCGATTGCATCCAGGCGTATTCATGGTTCGTAAGCGGCTCTGACCGGCCAAAGGTCAAGGTGGGGCTGAACTACTTCGTGCCCATTTACTTCCACCAGGTGCCGCGACTCATCCACGATTACATGGAGACAGACGTGACGATCACGACCGTCTCACCGATGGATAAGGCGGGCTACTTCAGCTTCGGCACGGCGAACGACTTCACCTCCACTGCCGCCCGGCACTGCAAACGGCTTATTGTGGAAGTGAATGAGAATATGCCGCGCGTCTTCGGCGACTCGCTCATCCACATCTCCGAGGTCGACGCCATAGTGGAGAACCACGTTCCCCTTCTGGAAATGATACCGCCCGAGTCAAAGCCCGAAGACAAAGCTATTGGCAGTTATATTGCTGAGTTGGTCCCCGACGGAGCTACTATCCAGCTAGGAATCGGCGGTATTCCTAATGCCGTTGCTCGTTATCTGGAGGGGCATGAGGATCTCGGTATCCACTCGGAGCTGTTAGTTCCCGGTATGATCGACTTGATAGAGAAAGGGGTTGTTACCGGCCGCAAGAAGACCCTTCATCCGCTTAAAACGGTCTTTACCGTCGCGCAGGGCACGAGGAAGATATACGAGTTCATGAATGACAATCCGAGTATGGAGAGCTATCCCGCCTCCTATGTCCTCGACCCCCATGTCATTGCGCAGAATGACAATATGATCTCGATCAATTCGATCCTCGAGGTTGACCTCCTTGGACAGTGCAACGCGGAATTTCTTGCTGGCGCACAGTTCAGCGGGACGGGAGGCCAGTTGGACTTTGTCCGGGGAGCGTTCAAATCGCGTGGTGGTAAGTCCGTTCTGGCTTTTTATTCCACCGCCAAAAACGGAACGGTCTCTCGCGTAGTGCCGCGTTTTGGACCCGGCACTATGGTTACCACACCGCGGATGGATACCCATTATCTTGCCACCGAGTACGGGGTGGTCGATCTGAAGGGGAAGTCCACTCGTGAGCGGGCACAGGATATCATCAGCATTGCTCATCCCAAGTTCCGGGATGACCTCTTACGGGAAGCGGAGAACATGTACCTCATTTGATGAGCTCTTTCCGCGCTACGGTATGTAACTACACATTAGTCTCCAGCACGCTCCGCACGATGGAGAAAATCACGCACCACGTCCAGATATTCTTCGGTCTTCTCCAGGTGGTGCTCGTGCGAGGCATCCTCGAAGATGACCAGCTCAGAGCCCGGGAGCATGCGCTGGTAATACGCAGTCGTAGCGGGCGTCGCCTCGTCGTACCGGCCGCAGGTAAAGAGTGCGGGGACGGTTATCTCACCGAGCCGATCTGCGCGTTCGTAATCCTTCAGGGTGCCCGTAATGGTGAACTCGCTGGGACCCCACATGTACTCGTAGATCGCCTGCGTTAGCTTCTCAAACGCGCGGGTTAAGCATTCGGGCCAGGGCTCCAGGCGGCAGACATGGAGTCGATAATACCGCATCATCGCGTCCTGGTACGCCGATGAATCAAACGATCCCAGAGCCTCTGCTTCCTGAATTGACTGTTGATCCGCTTCAGGGAGCTCAGAGAGATACGCACATTGGTCCGCGCCCCACCGTGAAGCGCTCAGACACGGGCCGGAGAGGACAAAACTCACCACGCCCGACGGCTGCTCCGTCAACAGGTACTCAAATGCAAGCATCGAGCCCCACGATTGGCCCAGGATATGCACTTCTCTCAACCCGAGCGCCTCACGAACCTGCCCGAGCTCTTCGACGTACCGCGCAAGAGTCCAGAGCGAGGGATCGTCTGGCTTATCGGAATTGCCGCAGCCCAATTGATCGTAAAAGATCACCGGACGCTCGTCGCTGAGCGCAGCTAAGGGCTCGAGGTAATCATGGGGCGCACCTGGCCCGCCGTGCAGGATGAGCAGTGGAATGCCGCCCGTATCCGCACCCACGATACGGTACCAGACCCTGCCGTCGGTTACCGCCACGTACCCTTCACGGTTCTTTTCTGCGTCTGTCAAGCCCCATCACCCTCCGCATTCCTGATACGTGCCGCTGCAGACCACATACTGCTGGCCATCGCTTCCACTCACCAGTCGATAGTAGGTCTTCTTATAATAAAGCCCTGTTTCTACAGGATTGATATAGATGTCCTCGACCCAGCCAGAGCCGTTCTGGAGCGCGCCTGCGACGATCTCGTCCCTGAAGGGCTTACCGGTCACATCCGTTTTGCCCTAGTAATTCACGCCCACGAGCTTGATATTATCGACGAGCGCGACCATATCGAGATTACAGATCTTCCGATGGTTGTGTTCTGGCGTTTGCATCTTCCACGATCTTTGATACCGATTGAAACCAATAACGCTTAAAAGCTTTCTCTGTTCTTTAAGTGTATTGTTTATAAATATAAGGGCTGGAGATGATGTCTCATAAGAAGAAGCGGATGCCTACTTTTCCTGGTTCTCTGCATCTCTATGGTGATGACCGTGATCGGGTGCCTCGAGCCCGAGTTAACCATTTACGGGAACGTCACGGACTATTCCTTGGGTGCGCCTTTGGAGGGTGTGGAGGTCGCTGTATATACCTATCACCAGCCGTCCCTCGATGATCGGCCGCCGCTCGGCATGAAGCTCGCGAACACAACGACCGATGCCCGGGGGAGATACGAACTGCGTATCCCCGCGAAGTATTGGGATGAGCAGTTGATCATCTTCTGCCACGACGCGCCCGGGGGTTGGGAGGTCATTGCTGTAAACGCGACGAAACAGGCCGTGGATCTTGTCTCCGGTGCCCCAATCCCTCCATCTGAATTTGAGCTGCCTCCCGTCCTTTTAGAGCTCCAGGGAGCCATCCAAATGGTGCTGGACCGGATGGATGCGGATCTTGCCGCTGCGGCTGAGACCCTCACCGTAGCGGGCCTCAACAGCTCTGACACGCGCGCTATCCTGAACGAATTGTGTCAACGTCATTTCTATGTTGTGGACTGCTGCACAGTTGACCTGGCGGGCACGATGGTTGTTGTGGAACCGGAAGCGTACCGTGAGTTCGAAGGCTCGGATATCAGTGGGCAAGAGCAGATCATTCGGCTCCGTGAGACAGAGCAGCCGGTGCTCAGCCTAGCGTTCCGCGCGGTAGAGGGGTTCAATGCCGTTGACCTCGAATGGCCCGTCTTTGATTCGACTGGAGAAATAATCGGCTCGGTCAGCATGCTCATTCGCCCGGAATCGTTCCTCTCGACGCTCATCGAGCCTGAAGTTCAAGGCTTCCCGATCGATGCCTGGGTGATGCAGCCGGACGGGCTCATCCTCTACGATCCTGATGTGGAAGAGATCGGGAGGAACTTATTCGAGGATCCGCTTTACCGGCCGTTTACCCAGCTTCTGTCCTTAGGAGCAAAGATCGCTGCCGAAGAGTCTGGTTCCGGAACCTACGAATTCCTCGGGACGGGCATGAGCGCGCCGGTCGAAAAGAACGCGTCTTGGGTAACGGTGGGGCTCCACGAGACCGAATGGCGTCTGGTAGTCACGCACGTGGTTGCGGGTGACTCGACGACTGCTCAGCGGGGACTGACTGAATTGGGCCTGCTCTCTACAGACGATGCGCTACGAGAACTGACACAAGACGCTGAGCTGCAGCAGGCTATAGCTGCCGGTGATAAGAATAAGATCCTCAAGATCTTTCAGCAATTCTGCGAGGACAACCCCGGTCTCTACTCGATTCAGTGGGCTGATGCATCGGGGATCAGTCGGTTCGGCTATCCCGCGGAAAACAGCCTGATGGACTATGATTATCGGGCTAACCGAACGTTGGGAGACGAGCAGATGTTGGCGGCCATTGAAGCCCGGCAAGAGATGATCTTTGACGATGTTCCCCTCGTTGAGGGAAATATCGGTAGAATCTTTCTCTGCCCCATTTATGCTGACGATGAATACCAGGGGCTCGTGTATACGATACGAATAGTACCCAGAGGTGCGTGAGGAGCAGGACAGCATCGGCACGGTACCGCGTAGAGATAAAATGGGCCTCGAAGGGAGAGAACGATCATTTGGTACATGCTTGGCTATTTTTCTGGTGATTACACTACTAAACACGATTTTGGCACGCTTCGGCGTCATTGCTCGCCCGATTGGGCTTGGCAGTGCGGGGTTATACTTCTCTGTTGCTTTTATGATTGCCTTTACACTGCGGTTTGGCGGCTGGGGTGTGCTTGCCGCGTATATCGGCTGTTACCTCGGTGCGGGCATGCCGTGAATCTCTACTGGTCACTGGCGGACGTCTGGCAGGTTCTTACACCACTGGTGGCATTCCGAACGTTTAAAGCGGATGTTGTGCTGAGCACCCATCTGGACCTTATGGTCTTCCTCGCGTTCGGTTGGCTTCTCAACAATGTGGTGGGCGCAGCGTGGGGCGCGAGCATGCTCGCCGTGGGCGGTGTCACCTTACGGGAAGGTGTCCCGAGCATCTTCACCGGCTGGTTCGTCGGGAACCTTATCGTAACCATCGCAATAACCCCGTTGTCACTCCGCTACGGCACACGCTACCTGCACGCGAGAGGGCTGCTCGTGCACCGGTACTGGATTTGAATGTAAAAAGTAACCGATTAATACTACCGATGCTTTTCTTAGCGATAAATAGAGGGCGAGACCATGGTGGATAAAGATTTAATAGAGATGAGTGAGTTTGCACGGCTCGATTTGCGAATTGGGAAGATAGTAAATGCTGAGCGAATTGAGGGGAGCAAGAAGTTAATTAAGCTCGAAGTCGATGTGGGGAATGAGATGAGACAGCTTGTTGCAGGAATTGCAGAAGAATACACGCCAGAGAGTTTGATTGGCACACTCGTGCCCGTCCTGACCAACCTGAAGCCGGCAAAGCTTATGGGTGTGGAAAGTCGGGGGATGATATTAGCCGTAGATGTCAAGGGGAAACCGATTTTATTGCATCCTGATAAAGAGGTGCCGGCAGGCAGCAGGGTGAGATAACTCACGGGGGTAATGGATATTCGTGGAAAGGGGATAAAAGAGAAGCTTTCAGCACGGATCCTATTTCATTCTTTTTTACCTTTACAAAGCTCACATGAGGAAAAAATAGAAAGTGATTAGCATATATTTTCGTATCGTCTCATTCAAACTCTTTCCATCGAGAGCCAAAAGAATGAAAACCACCAAAAATTAACACAAATCCTGCGAACGTCATAATCAATGATTTCCATAAATCCAAAGAAGAATATCCCAAAAATAACAGTGAATACAAAACTATGACAAATCCGATAATTTCAGCGATACTACTCGCTAATGGTTCGTGCTTACTGAGATAGAACCCCCCTCTATAAAACAATATAATTCCTATAGAAGTCATTACGAAAGTTTCTATTACTTCTAAAGCAGATTCAGTAATGTCAGGGAATAAAAAATCCCAGAACAACATTACCATTAATATTCCAGTCCCCATACAAATAGCAAATAAACCGGGTAAATAATAATCTCTTCCCAGGTTATTCAATGCGCCCATAAACAAAGCAGTTCCGAAGAATAGCAGAGAAAATATTATGAGGAGCATCATCAATGCTATAGATGTGTTTACTTCTGCCATCACTTGTCTTCCCAAAGCAGGAAATCCCCAGAGCAACATAATCGTTAATATGACGCTTCCAATCATCATTGCGATCGAATCCTTTACGGCTTTATATTCTTCCATCTTCCCAAATTTTTAATATACTTGTTTACAGAGGGTTAAAAAGCGAAGCTGGCTGTTTTTGATACCACTGGACTCACAAAAGTGTCTTCCGAATTTTCCGGTATCGCACGATAAAAGCCCATCTCGTTCCTTCGTAAGATCCATTTTTTAACTCCACGGTCTCATATATTTGTCCTTTATTTAAAAGGTTTCCATTAACATTTACGAGTTGTTGGTGGAAGGGCGTTTTCGAGCGTACTATGCAGTGGGTGTGTATCCAACGAACAAGATGTGTAAATTATTTATTCTCTTAAGACAAAAAGGATGACATGGTAGAAGAGCTTGGCGGTACCCTGGAAAAGGGGTTTGAAACGTGGAAGAAGAATCTGAGTATTTGTCTCCCTTTTGTGTTGAGTGCAGTAGTAACGGGGATAGTGGCAATGATAATCATTGGCGGGGCCATATTGGCGGCAATTCCTTCTTTGGTACCGCATTTTACGAAACTCGAAGAACTCACGTACGATGAGATTCCTCAGGTTCTGCCCCAATTACTTCAAAGTATGGGTATACTTATCATCGCCATTATCGTCACCATAATTTTAGGGAT
>CAYNTR010000088.1:0-8562 GCA_964400255.1 uncultured Halobacteria archaeon | reverse complement strand
CAAATTTTTCTCGTACTGCATCATCTATAGCGAGGCGCATCATTCTGCTATCAGGACAGTATGTTCCATCAGATTTATTTCCTTTATTCGACCTTTCGCGTCTTTTGTCTCGCCCAATATCCCCATGAGTAGGATATCCTCGCCATCAATTGCTATGCGCACTACGTCCTCCATCAGCAACGCTCTTCTCCCTTCCTTCTCAATAAAAACGGTTGATTCGCACATTTTTTGGGGTCTAACCGTGTCCTTCTCTATTCTTACACTTACTTTTCTCTTTGTTCCGAACCATTTATACTTTTGCCCTTACCACTTAAAGGATTGGGACACGCCCTGCCCCAATTAAAGAAAGTTTTTAAAGTAAAAAGTTATAATTATACGTGGCAGGCATCAACATGTTAGGAGGCTCATAAATGAAATCGTACGTTCAGAAACTGGATGACGCAAAAACACTCCCGGATATATTCGAAATTGTAAAAGATGGCGTTCGAAAGATTATGAATACCGGCAGGGCAGGATTGACATTAGGATTGGCTGAGCTGGGCGGCGGACAAAATACCTGGATCGGAGCATTCTATCCGGTAGGATCGACAACTATCATTATGAACCGGTCGCCGTTACGGAGGATCGTAGAGACAAACCCTCAGTTATATAATGCGTACGTCTTTCACATATTGTTACACGAGTACATACATTCCCTGGGCTATATTGACGAGGAAAGGACCAGGCAATTAGTTTACTGGATATCACGCGAACTCTTTGGTGATACTCATGCAGTAACACGGATGGCTCAAGACATGAGCACATTCTTCCCCAATCTCACCTATCCAACGCAAGAGACCCTTCTGGAAAATCTCGACGATTTCGAGCTCGAAATGGTGCCGGACTTTGATCGATCGAGCATAAACTACATCATGTAACCCGAGGACCGCCTGCTAAACTGCTCCTTTGCGGTTTTTTGCCGCGTGGTATCGTTCACTCTAAGCACCCGCAGTTCCACTGGAAATGTACCCCAAAGGCTTATATGCCCCCTTTTCCGACATAAGTTTCCCTGCGTAAAAGTGTGAGGGTCTAAAAAAATGATGTTGAAAAGTGAGGGAAACGGAAAAGAGGAGAACGAAATACACATACCTTATTCCGCGTTGACACTCGACGAAGCGTTATATCTGCTGACAAATTATCATGAGGGGTACTTCGATTCAGGTAAACAACTGATTATATTAACCGAAGAGCTATCTTAAACAGGCTTTACAACGATTTTCGCTACTTGCAGGAGCCAACACAGAGTTCTGATGATTTCTGATGAGGCAATTTTATGAATGAGCGGAGCTAGGCTTTTGCAATTTACCAATGTTGGGTAATCATACAAGCTCAGAAATGATACGTTTCAAGAGGGGGTAGAACCGCAATCGATGTGTTACTGTCGTTAGGTGACCAACAAAAAGTGTCGTTTGACCTGCAATGGTTCGATTCGATGGGCTCAGCGGAAATTGTACGAAGCTCTTGAGTCAGTCGAATAAATGAGGATGTGATGCGTGATCGCTGTGGTTTTGTTTATGAAGCAGGCGCATTACAATATCGGGGGTTCCGGGGCAACCACATTCACATTCCCTCTGACTTCCGCGTGATCAATTCATCAGACTATGAAGAATGGTTCTGGATTTGTATTCAAATTCGGGTGTAGCGGTTTTTCCAATTGTGTCTTCACAGGATAACCGATTGGCGAGATGAGCTGTTTCAGAGGTATAAAACCGAAAAACTTTTAGGGTGTTTGTATGTTTGAAATAATATCGAAAATCTAAAAAAGAGGCGAGTACCATGAATATTGGTAAGGGTATTGCGGTTGTCTTTGTGTTGGTGATGCGTGGGTCGATTTTTGCGGGGGCTATGCCCGCAGTCGCTCAAGCCGCTCCAGAAACGAGTTCCGTGCCTGATGAGTATGGAGCGATTATGACGGGGTAAATGCGACGAGATCAGGTGTCACCAGTCTAGAAGTAGATTCAGACGGTGATGGGATCTCGGATTACGATGAGATTAATGGATTCACCTGGGGGACACGACGTACTTCACCAACCCCTATCAGTCGAGTACCGATAGGGACCCCTATGATGATTACATGGAGATCCCCGGGAATAAATATGCCAACGGCGGCAACAGACCCGGGAAGACACCCCTGTATTCCTTCAGGTCCTGACTTTGAAATTGATCTGGAAGAGATAGATTATGAAACTATATGCGAGATAAGTACCGAGGAAACAATAGCAAAAGGAACTGAATCCACAGTGGGGGGAGAAACTACCTGTAGCATCTCAATTGAAACAACTGTGGGGGCGGAATTGGGGGGGGACCCAAGCATTTCAGCCCAAATTACTTATTCGTATGGTTGGGACTTTACTCAAAGCTGGAGTACTTCCACATCGAGCAGTCAGGAATGGGGCAAGGCAACTGCTGTTGATCTTAGTAACGCTGCAAAACTGAAGTTCCACATGAGGGTGAGAAACAAGGGGACAGATGCAGCAAAAAACGTGAAATTGAGATTTAATATCATGATAGGCGAAGAAAATATCGCGGATACCATATGGACCGATGTCATTGAATGGAGGATAGAACCGGGCGAGGTTTCAGATGAGATGGTTATCAGCAAAGATAAGGATGGCAATGACATTATCATATCGCTGAACGAATTGAAATCCATCGAATGTGGTATACCAGTCACGATAAAAGTTACCGAAATAAATGCTGAAGTTCCATGGGAAGACGGATGGATAACTTGGGACGATCATCAGGGAGAGATTGTGCCTGTTTCTTCCACTATTCTATATGACTTTGGGAATGGGTGATGTAAGGACCTATTATGTGTGGTCAGGGATCCATCTAGTAGGATCAGCACCCCACCCCTACATTCATAACATAACGTTAATGGATGCCATCGATCGGACAGTGGGCGTGGAAGACAGAGAGGACGGCCTTTATATAGGCGGTAAGAAGTATGAGGAGGGATGGGCCTTCTCCTTTGATACTGATGCTTTTGAAACGGTGAATAAAACATTATCAGGATTACCTGATCCGAGTATATTTGATCTGCTTAATATCACGATTGCACAGGGGTGGACGCTGATCATAAAGACAGCTCCTGATACCGAACCGCCAGTGATACACTGGGCAAGCTACTCAGAAGATAGGAAGACGATAGCAGCAAGCGTTTCAGATAATCTGTTTGTGAGGGATGTATCCGCCCATGTGAATGTCGGATATGGTTATCGAGATATAAAACTGAAAGATGAAGATGGTGATCAGGTATTTACCGCGACGCTATCGGAGGAAATTACCGATACATACGATGATTACCTGACTGCAACGGATGGGAAATTTATCGCGATATTTAATGATCTCCGCCTAATACCCTATTGGTGGCCAATGTTCCGTCATGACACAAGTCACACGGGGAGTTCTTTATCTAATGCACCAGACAATAATAACCTGCTTTGGAGTTATAAAACTGGAAATAGGACGGATTCTTCACCAGCGGTGGCAGATGGCAAGGTCTTTATTGGTTCAAGCGATAACAAAGTCTATTGCTTACGTGAAAGTGATGGAGTAACGATATGGAGTTATCCAACTGGTGGTAGTGTGGGCTCTTCACCGGCGGTAGCGGATGGTAAGGTCTTTGTTACTTCAGGAATAGGAATCATGAGCTATGACCTCAATTTGTGGCCTAGGTGGGGTTACGCTTTTGATGAACCATTTTCTTCTTCACCGGTGGTGGCAGATGGTAAGGTCTTTGTCAGTTCATTTGATCACAACATATATTGTTTTGGCTCACCCGGCTTATCACAACCCACTGCAAGTATTGAATCGATCTCGCCAGATAAGCGGTACAGGAAGAGGACACCATTATGTTCACAGGCAAAGGAACTGACAATGGCGCAGTAGTTGCATATCAGTGGCAATCTAATAGAGATGGGGTGATCAGTTCATCTGAATCTTTCAGTGTAGCAGCATCAGAGCTTTCAATCGGGACTCATTCGATCTTCTTCAAGGTGAAGGACGATGACGGGTTATGGTCAACGCAAGATGTTGGGTATGTAACGGTAAAGGCGCCGAATACCCCGCCAGTCGTGGTTTTCACTATTTCGCCAGAATATCCAATTATTAACGAAGCAATAACATTTAATGCCTCTGCTTCGTATGACTCAGGGGGATTAGATGGAATAGACCAATTTATCAAGATCTTCACATGGGACTTTGACGATGGGACAACTGCAACCGGGAAGGTAGTAACGCACGCGTACGCTGAAGCAGGTAACTACAACGTGACCTTGAATGTAACGGACTACTATGGGCTGACCAATGAAACAACCAAAACCGTCAGCGTTTTTTATCCGCTCGTTCAGAACCTCAACACCGGTGAGAACTTCGCCACGATTCAAGCAGCGATCACTGATAACGATACTCAGAACGGGCACACACTCCTTGTCGTCGAACCGTGGACTATTCTTGAGAATGTGGATGTGACCAAGTTGCTCACGATTCGCTCGGCGAACGGCACCGCAACTATTGTTCAGGCGGCTGACTCGAACGACCATGTCTTTACTGTAACGGTTGACAACGTGACCATCAGCGGGTTCACGGTGAGCGGGGCAACGGGAATCGGTAAGGCGGGGATTTATATCACAACGAGCGAGCACTGCAATCTCTCTGGTAACACGATCACGAGCAATTATCACGGTGTCTTTCTTACGCAATCTGCGTCGAATAACTGCATCAACTTCAACAACATCGTCGGCAACGTCGAGTATGGTGTTTACAATGAGCATAGCGGAGAGACCATAGATGCCGAGAGCAACTGGTGGGGCTCAGCATCTGGTCCAAGCGGAGCAGGTCCTGGAACTGGAGATAACGTAAGCGACAATGTGGACTACGATCCATGGCTCGGTGATGAGAGTTATACGGAGATGGTAACCGATGGTACTCTTGATGCGAAAGCTGAGGCCGACACCGAGGTTTATGTGGCTGGTACCGCTACCGTCACCGTAGCGCAGTACACGACTAACCCTGGAGGCAATCCTCCGAGTGGCTTCAGTGCTGCAGGGGACTATATTGATGTACATGTTGGCGATACAGGTGGAGTTACTCAGATCGAGGTCAGGAAGTACTATACCGATGCTGAGATCGCGGGTCTCGATGAGTCATCACTGAGACTTCGCTATTGGAATGGCGCTGCCTGGGCTGAGTGCTCGGACAGCGGCGTCAACACGGCAGCCACGAGTGGCTACAGCGGCTATGTTTGGGCGAGGATCACAGATAGTACCACGCCAGATCTGACGTATCTGGAGGGCGGCGTATTTGGAACAATGGGAGTACCGCCACCATCGCCAACACTGCCACCAAGTGGCGGCGGAGGAGGCGGAGGAACACCACGTGACTCCGACGGCGATGGCTACTCTGATCTTTACGAATTGATTGCTAGAACCGATCCGAATGACCCTAATGACCATCCGGGTAAATCAGCCGCGACACCCACACCAACTGCAACACCTGTAACACCACCAAAGCCGACATCCGAGCCGACGCCAACGGAAAAGCCGATACCGACACCAACACCTGAAGAACCAGGTTTTGAAGTGATTCTGTGGCTCTTGGCGGTTGCCTTTTCCGTGCTTATTAGTTATCTAAATGGGTTTAGGAAAAGGAAGTAGTCGCAATTTCAAAGAGGAGTTGAAAGCGGTAATTTCGGTCTATTTATGCCTCTTAAACAGATTATGCTCAAAAATAACCGTTGTGAATGATAAAAACAATTTACGGAGTATAGGTATGGATAAACGTGGGAGCACACCGTGATGGGCGCAGAGACCGTTAAAGGCTTTTTAAAACTGATCAGATTGGATTAGTCCTTGTTTGCAGGTCTTAACGTTCTTCTCGCAGGTCTTTTGGCCGATGACCTCCAGAGCTTCCAAATGGAATACGTAATGGCCTTCTTAATTGTTTTCCTTACCGGGGTTACTTCTTTCGCATTCAATGATTATCATGATTACGAAGTGGACCGAAGAAATGACCGGTACGACAGACCTTTAATCTCAGGACTACTGCCAAGAAGCACTGCCTTGATAACCGTTTTTATTTCGCTCGCTTTGATACTTTTCCTCTCAATACGATTGAACTCAGAAGCTCGGGCCCTCGTTCTTCTCAGTCTGCCCCACTTCATTCTTTATAGTCTTGGTTTGAAGCGGATACTTCCCCTCAAGAATGTCGTGATTGCCTATGCCTTCGTGTGGCAACGATCCTCCTCGGATCGCTCGTTTCCTACGCTCTTCTTGAGCCGCTCATCGTGTATTTCGCCGTGATGGGTTTCATCGTTGGCCTGGCATTTGAAATCATGCTTGATATCGGTGACGTGAAAGGAGACGATGTGCTTGACATAGAAACGCTTTCCACACGGTTTGTCATGAGAACAGCGGCTTTTGTTTCGACCGTTCTTTATAGCACTCTACTGATTCTGGATCCTCTTCCTTTCTTCGTGTGTATAGATGCACGCCTCTATCAGGACTATCTATTATCCGGTGTTGATACTCATCCCCGTCGTTTCCTATATTTTCGTCTCAAAATCGCTGATGCAGGTTCAGTCACCCACAAGGATCTTCCAGCTGAAGAGGAGAGTATTTCTAACGATGCAAGTGGGATGTACGACGTATCTAATCGGAGTGCTGCTGTAAGGGGCCACCCCCTTACCAATCAACCTTTCACAAAGAACGTTAAATCAAAGAAACTCAGATGTATTTGATCGAACTTTTTTCCGAGAGGGTTGACTTACCATCCCACCAAACCAAAAAATTTGGGCACCTTATGAGGCCAACAAATAAGTAGTTTTGTGGGGATTTAGTTCTTATATAGAGACTCGGAGGGGGTGAGAAGCATGAAGAATGAAGAGAATAGTGAAGGAGAAGCCAAAGCTCGCAAAAGTGGAAAAGACGAGGAGACATTAATATTTGTGTATAACGCTGATAGCGGTCTTTTCAATGCGTTTAAAGACTATTTTCGCAAAGCCGTATCACCCAGTACGTATGGCTGTAATTTATGTGGTATCACGTTTGGCGCACTGGGCATGAGGAAGGACTGGAAGTCCTTTATCGCTCATCTTGATATGCCCGTGGAATTTTTACACCGCGATGAATTTTTGACGCACTATCCTTCAATAAAAGCACATTTTCCCGCTGCTTTTGTTAAACGAGGGTCTGACATCAGTTTGCTCATTCCGCATGCTAATATAAATAAAGCGAAATCCGTGGATGATTTGATAAATCTCGTAACAGAGAAGTTACAAGAAATTAATCAATAAAGAAAGAGCGGTACGCTAGGAATATGATTTTCGATTTTTTTATTGTGTATAAAGTATAACTTTCTTCCTTTTTTCCTTTCCTCAGGGCATTATGGAAGAAGTGGTTGTCATACCGGCTATTCTCTTCCCTTTTCTCCTCTTCTGTCTCTCAGCCATTCAAGAAGCAGTACTCTCACCACCCCTAAAAATCGGCCGGTTTTACCAGTCTGAATATTCAGTAAAGGACATCTTCACCGAGAACCACAATTGGGACCGCTATTATTACTTCCACCGGCAGGAGGTAAGGCCGGTAGAGCGAGAAGAAGTGGAGAAGATGATGAGCTGCAAAGGCCCAGACAGAGGGTGTTACGTCTATTACTGTCCAAACTGTGACGAGTACCATGACATCTCCTTTGGCTGCAATAGCAGATTATGCTCGGATTGCGGCAAGCGATACACCGATCAATGGGCAAAGACGCTCAGCAGTAGGATGTTCGATGTGCCGCATAGGCATGCCGTGCTGACCCTCCCCGACAGATTACGTGGGGTGCTCAAAGAGGATCGAGACCGGTGGAAGGTGGTGATGGACTCAGCAATAAAGGCGCTCAATGCCACGTTATCACACGCGCTGAGGAAAGAGGTATTAGCAGGAGCAATAGTCGTCTTGCATCCATACGGCAGGCATTTGGGCTTCAATCTGCACATCCACCTCCTGATAACTGAAGGGGGATTTGACAGATCGAAGAAGTTCATCCACGAGAAGTACATTCCTTTCAAAGCCCTGAGACGAACATGGCAGTATCAAGTTCTGACGAATCTAAAGAAGGCGTTACCGAAGACGAGAGAGAACGCAAAGCTCATTGACCGACTGTTTAAAGATTATCCGGAAGGCTTTTATGTACACACACCTAAAGAGAGTAGAATAACCTCACGTCATAAGATTTCCAGATACGTTGCGAGGTATGTGCGGCATCCGGCAATAGCCAACAGCCGAATCAGCGGCTACGACGGAAGGGAAGTCACGTTTTGGTATGTTGACCGGGAGGACGTTAAGCAGTACGAGACGATGAGTGTGGATGAGTTCATCGGTGCACTAATCCAGCACGTTCCCGAGAAGCAATTCAAGATGATACGGTATTATGGTGCGTATTGCCGTAAATGGAAGACGAGGTATAAACGCTATTTAGCACATTCAAGTATAAGGCAGTGCAAGCTAGACGAATTAGTGGCTAAGAAATGGCCAGGATGTC
>CAYNTR010000087.1:0-8843 GCA_964400255.1 uncultured Halobacteria archaeon | reverse complement strand
AAGTACCGGCGCTGAGAGGCATTGACTTAGAAGTAGAGAAAGGCGAGTTTTTGGCTATCGCAGGTGTGAGCGGAAGCGGCAAGAGCACGATGATGAACCTCATAGGGTGTTTGGATTTACCAAGCAAAGGAAGAATTTTCTTGGGCGGAGACGATATCGCGAGCTTCGACGAGTCGACATTAGCACAGATACGCGGACAGAAAATAGGATTTGTGTTTCAGCAGTTCAACCTGATTCCCACACTAACCGCATTGGAGAATGTTATGCTACCGTTGGAATTCCAGAATGTTGATACTGCAACAGCCGGAAAGATAGCTCTGGAGCTTCTCAACATGGTCGGGTTAGCCGGTAGAGTTCACCATCTACCTTCTCAACTTTCCGGAGGAGAACAACAAAGAGTGGCTATTTCGAGAGCCCTGGCTGTTGACCCCGACATAATCCTTGCCGACGAGCCGACCGGAAATCTTGACAGTAAAACAGGCGCATTTATCATGAATTTGCTGAGGGAGGTACATGGGAAAGATAGCAAGACGATCATTCTGGTCACGCACGATTTCTACTTAGTAAAGCTAGCGGAACGAGTTGTTTACCTGAAAGATGGGAAGATTGAGCGGATAGAGTATAATCGTAAAGAACACGGAGGTGCATAACATGCTTATTTGTGACGAGTGCGTCAATTACTTTTTAGAGTGCGCTGTAAGTAACCATCCAATTAGATACGGCTTGTGTGAACTCTGTGGAAACGAAGCTCTCTGCCACGATATCTCCGTTCCTGAAAACAAAAAGAATAAAGGAAACGGGATAGATACTGTAGCAGATATTATCAGAGAGGCAATAAGAGTGCTGTACTACCCGGATATTGATCAAAATGACGGTTTGACGTTAGCAGAATATACGATAGAGAAAGTATTCGGTAGCTCACCAGAAGAATTTGCCAAATATGTGTTAAACAAGGAGGAAAAGGAAAATGATTAAAAAATTGTGGTGGAGTAATAACATGAGAAAAGTAATAGCTGTATGTGGTATAGTGGCATTGCTTGTTTGTCTCGTTCCTCCGTCAAGCGCCGGCACGGATGCAAGCATAATCATAGCGAATGTGAAGCCCACGGAACTCCTGCCCGGTGAAACGAAGACGCTGACGCTCACCATACAGAACGCGGGATCCAACGACGCGAGGCACATAACCCTTAATTTCCAGGATAGTCAATATATCTCGGTCGTTGGCTCGTCAAGCGTGTATGCGGCCTCGCTATCAGGATGGTGCTCCAAAGACATAACGATCACCGTCCATGTCGCGAAGGGCGCGCCCAGCGGGACGTATGCCATTCCCGTAACCCGCACGTTCGATCAATACATTACTGAGAGCGGTCAAGCGGTTACCGAAACCATGCCCGAAGTCACGTATTCGATCGTCCTCCAGGTAACGCAGGGAGCAATTATAGACATTGCTGATGTCGCTCCGTCAGAATTGGTTCCCGGAGAAAGAACTGAACTGACATTTACCATCACCAATATTGGAAACGCTCCATTGCGGGACCTCGTCTTTTCGTGGAACGAAGCGGACGGCGTGATTCTTCCCGTTTCTTCCGACAATACGAAGTACATTGATTTCATCGCTGTGGGTGAATCGTGCGAAGTGGGGTACACGGTCGTAGCCGATGTGAATGCAGAGGCTGGACTGTATCAGTTAGATCTGACGTTAGAGTTTGAGGACGAGAGCGGGGGCTCGAGATCGATGAGTACAACAGCAGGGATTGTTATCGGCGGCGGAACTGATTTTGACGTCACCTTCTCCGAGAGTTCAAGTGAACAAACATCGCTTTTTGTTGCGAACACCGGCAATAATCCTGCGTATTCGGTGACGGTACGAATTCCAGAACAAGACAATTTCAATATTCAGGGCAGCAAAGCTTCTATTATCGGCAATCTTGATAAAGGGGACTATACCATTGTCTCATTCGAGGTAACGCCTGCAAGCCAAAGGTTTGGAGGACCGAGTACTTCAGATTTATCGCAGCAAGAACAACTTTCAGACGAAGAGCGGCAACAGCTCAGAGAAGAATTTTTGCAACGAAATGCCGCTCAAAACAACACCCTTGACGTATTGATTGAATATACAGACGCAACGGGTCTACGCCGAACAATTGAAAAAACAGTGCCGATTCAAATCATGGCTCTGAGTTCAGATGGGGCTCAATTCAATCCGGGTATGAGACGACAGCAAAGCATCTGGAACAATCCCACCTTAATTGGTACCATTGCTCTCGTGGTTCTCATTATCGGTGGATTCATCTATTACAAGAGAAGGAAAGCAGGAACTGCGTTTCTAACCAGATTTTCACGAGTGAAGAAAGAGTGACACAATGAGAATCAGTAAATCCCTCAAATTAGCCGTAAATATTTTGATGCACAGCAAGCTGCGGAGCTGGCTGACGATTATCGGTATCGTTATTGGAATAGCTGCGGTTGTCGCTATCGTCTCTATAGGTGAGGGCATGCAGCAAAATGTCGAAAGTCGACTTGGAGGTCTTGGTGCAGATATTATTACTATCTCGCCTGGAGGAGGGCGTGCGTCTGCGGGGTTCCATGGCCCTCATGATGAGCAGGGAAGTACCGCAACCGCTACTGACGCCGAAAATTTAACCAAAAGAGACGTTCAAGTGCTTCAGTCAATTGACGGTGTTAAGTTCATTCAAGGCACCGTTTCAGGCCGGGGGGAAGTGTATTATCTCGGAGAAAAGGCGTCGGTTTCAATTGAGGGTGTTGATCCTCTGGTCTGGAAAGAGACGACCACCTCTGAATTGGCATCCGGGCGATTCCTCGGCCCTTCAGACTCTAACGTCGTTATCGTTGGCAGTAGCATAGCCGAAAATACCTTCAAACAACCCCTCGTAGTGAACCGCATGATCACCATCGAGGACAAAGCATTCAAGATCGTGGGCATTTTACAAGAAAGTGGTGGCTTTGGTGGAGAGGACAATACGATAATCATGCCCATTGACGCTGCACGAGACACCCTGGAGGACGTTGGCGAGGAGGAATTTGATTCTATTACTATTAAGGCAGAAAACGTGGATGATGTCGAGCAGATTATGGAAGATGCCGAGCAAAAGTTACTGATTTCACGGCATCTTACTGAGAGCAAGAAGGATTTCCGTATAAGTTCATCGCAATCCACGCTAGAAACCATGAGCGACATTACACAAACAATATCCTCGTTTTTAACAGCTATAGCCGCGGTTTCATTACTTGTGGGATCCGTGGGTATTGCGAACACCATGTTTACGTCTGTGCTTGAGAAGACGAAGGAGATCGGGATTATGAAAGCGATAGGAGCCAAGAACAGTGACATCATGATGGTCTTCCTACTGAATTCAGCGATCGTCGGCCTGGTCGGAGGCTTATTGGGGATAGGTCTTGGAACCGGTATTTCTTCATTACTGCCGCTCTTGGGTATAGGGATAATGGGAATGGGTGGCGGGATGACGACTGTCGTTACGCCTCTGCTTTTAATTGGTGCATTACTCCTTTCGATGGGCATTGGTATGGCAGCAGGCGTGATTCCGGCATATCGCGCGTCAAAGCTCAAGCCGGTCGATGCGTTGCGGTATGAGTGATGGATTCTTGTACCCGTTAGTTACTGGCAGTTACAATTCATGCCGTGGTGGATAAGCACGCTATCTCGATGCTCCCAAAATTTTTGGCGAGACAAAAGGTATAACGAATTGGGACGAAAAGAAAAACTTACGTAGGATCGTCGCTAATATAAACCCGAGTAGAAGTGCCGATTCAGGTCGTTCACCAAGGGCAGGGCTTCGCATTGAACGACGATGAATTCCATGTGCTCAAAATCCACATCGTGCGGGTGAGACGCCTGCAACCGAGGGATATGAGAGAACTTCTGGAAGCGAACAAGACCCTTGAGGAAATAAGAGCGGAAATTACGGAAAAAGAATGGACCCCCTTCTATCGGGGAAATCTGCGACTTGGTAAAAACAACTACAAACTTGCGAACATTACCGTGAGTGGAGATGGAGCAAATAGAACCTTTACTGCCGATATCGTGGATCCTTTGAGCGACTCAAGTGAAGCTCTAGGTCAGATCATAGTAACAACTATGAACTATGAACTATGAAGGTGTGCGAATAGGCGACGGCACGCTGACGATGCATGAAGGTATGTATAATGGTGACTCCCGGGTCTTGCTCACTATTCCCCCACCGCTCCTTCGACCAAAGACTCGATAGAATTAGAGCAGAGTAGCACAAAGACTCCTGAAAAACGAGTGTGCATACAAATGCTGGATGACCTCCTGAGGTCTTCCGGCATCTTATTTTGCTCGCATGTTTTCAAAAAACCATTTACTTTATATACCCCCATTATTATATCTCGACACAAGACTAAAGCAACGGGTGAAAGAGATGGATATAAAAATGAAATACAGGTTTGCATTTACGCTTTGCTTGCTCTTGCTCCTCGCAGGAGTAGGTGTAGGACTGGCAGGAGCACAAGAAGCAGAAGCAGCAGCTGCTGGAGGAATGACACAAAGCGCATGGATAGCGCTCGCAACAGCCGCTACAATGGTAGGCTCGGCTTTTGCCGCGGGTTGGGCAATCGTTGCTACCGGTGTAGCAGCTGCCGGTGCGACGGCGGAGAAGCCTGAAGTATCTGGGAGAGTATTGATTTTCGTTGCTCTTGCAGAAGCAATAGCTATCTACGGGCTTTTGATCGCGTTCATGCTTTGGACAAAGATATAACCGTGCAGAGCGCTCACTGCTCCGTGTCGTGAACAAAGTGTAAAATGCAACTTTGGAAAAAAATAAAAGAGAAACTCAAGGGCAATATTTTTTTTCAAGCCCTTCCTTTTGCGTTACTTATCGCTGGTCTCACGTTCCTCGGCTTATTTGGTGGCTTTACACTCGGTAAAGGATTGAAGAGCAGCGTAACCGGCTTTGCGCTTGCTTTTCTTCTCTCTTTTCTCGGCTTCTTCCTTGGACTGCTCATCTCTTATGCTGTGGTGAAGCTCAGATATGAATGATTAGGCGACTCGCAACAGTCACGCCGTATTTCATACGAAAAGAGATTGAGCAAACGAACGCCTGAATAGGAAATGGGGAACATTAAAAATCAATTGTTTTTATATGCTGTAACATCGATTGGGAGATGTGGGAGCATGATGAGGCAAGAGGAAAGTGGTAAAAATCCGGAAATTGCGTGGTTATCGACATCGAAGAGCAGATGGTGTTGCATGGCCTCGCATGAAGCAAGCGTGCGGAGAGTGGTGAGTCATGGTATCTATTAAGCGGGTAGATGAGATTATTGATAAATACGAAGGGGAAGAGGGGTTTTTAATTCAATTGCTCCTGGATATACAAAATGAATTCAATTGGATCCCTAAGGAAGCCATTGAGCGGATAAGCATGAGGCTTCAGATCCCACTGAGCCATATCTATCGATTAGTCAGTTTTTATAAAGTCTTGAGTCTAAAGCCGATCGGCCGCCATTTAATTCAGGTATGCTTAGGCACTGCCTGTCATGTGCGTGGAGGCCCGCGAATTTTGGATGAGGTGGAGCATGTACTTGGGCTTGATAAAGATGATATGACAACGGACGACATGAAATTTACGGTCAAGAGAGTGAATTGTATCGGCTGTTGTGCTTTAGGGCCGGTGATGATGATTGATAAGGATTACCATGGGCGGCTCAACCCTGCGGACGTTAAGGGCATTTTAGCACGGTACGAATAAAAGCGGAGTGAGGAGAAGTAATGGCACGAATAAATTCGCCTGCTGAGCTGGAGAGAATGCGAGAAGAGATCGTAGCAAGGAGAGACCCCCAAAAGCCTTGTATTGCTATCTGTGCGGGAACTGGCTGTATCGCCCTCGGCTGTCATCGGGTTATTGCAGCGTTCAGAGCAGGGATAAAGGAGCATGGCCTGGAAGAGAAAGTGGATATTCGAGAGACCGGCTGTCCTGGGTTCTGTGAGAAGGGCACAATCGTGATCATCTATCCTGAGGAGATCTGCTATCTCCAGGTCCAGCCCGAAGATGTCTCTGAGATTATTTCCGAAACTATAGAACAGAAAAAGATTATCGATCGGTTGGTTTATACCGACTCAAAAACCGGAGAGAAAGCCATTCATGAAGCGGAGATACCATTTTATAAATATCAAAAACGGCTCCTCATCGGCGATAATATCACGATCGATCCCAAGAATATTGAGGATTACATCGCCTTGGGTGGTTATCGTGCGCTAAGCAAGGTTCTGTTCGAGTGTACACCGGAGCAGGTTATTGAAGAGGTGAAGCAATCGCAGTTGCGGGGCAGGGGTGGTGCAGGCTTCCCCACAGGACGGAAATGGGAATCGACCCGAAACGCCCCGGGGGAACCGAAATATGTCATTGTCAACTGCGATGAAGGTGATCCCGGCGCTTTTATGGACCGAGCGCTCATGGAAGGGAATCCCCACAGTGTGCTCGAAGGACTTGCTATCGGTGCTTATGCCATTGGCGCGCATGAGGGCTTTATCTACGTCCGTCAGGAATATCCCTTAGCGGTAGAAAATGTAACGCTCGCAATCAAACAGGCTGAATATTATGGACTCCTCGGTGAAAATATCCTTGGCTCTGGTTTTGACTTCAAAGTCACGGTGCATAGGGGTGCAGGAGCTTTCGTATCCGGCGAGTCAAGTGCCTTGATGAACGCATTAGAAGGCAAAGTGGGCGAGCCGAGACCGAAATATGTCCACACCTCTGAAAGTGGCTTGTGGGAGAAACCGAGCAATCTCAACAACGTAGAAACCTGGGCGAATGTGCCCCTGATCATTAATAACGGCGCTGAGTGGTTCGCATCAATCGGTACCGAGAGAAGTAAAGGAACGAAGATCTTCTCACTCGTCGGCAAAGTGAATAATACCGGCTTGGTAGAGGTCCCAATGGGTACGATCCTCCGTGACATTATTTACAAGATAGGAGGAGGGATCCCCGGGGACAAGAAGTTCAAAGCCGTGCAGACCGGTGGTCCTTCCGGAGGGTGTATTCCCGAACAGTATCTCGATACACCGGTGGATTTCGACGAACTCACCAGACTCGGCTCGATGATGGGTTCTGGTGGGATGATCGTGATGGATGAAGACACCTGCATGGTCGATCTCGCCCGTTACTTCGTGGATTTCCTCTGTGATGAATCCTGTGGTAAGTGCGTTCCGTGCAGAGAGGGGCTAAAGCACATGCATGAGATACTTGACCGCATCGTTGCAGGCGAGGGTAAAGAAGGAGATATCGAACTCCTTGAAGAGATCGGCCATGTAATGAAAGACGCTTCGCTCTGCGCTCTGGGAACGACTGCTGCCAATCCCGTATTAACGACTATCAGATACTTCAGAGACGAATATGAGGCGCATATCAGAGATAAGCGGTGCCCTGCGCTGTCATGTAGGGAATTAATCGCGTATTACATTGACCCGAGCGAATGTAAGGCGTGTCTGCGGTGTCTCAAGTCGTGCCCCGTAGATGCCATAGAGGGTGGCAAAAAGCTCATTCATGTGATTGATCAAGCGAAGTGCACGAAATGCGGGTCGTGTTTCTACTTGTGCCCACCGAAATTTGGCGCGGTTAAGAGACTGTCAGGGGAACCGGTTCCTCCGCCACTTCCTGAGGAAGGACGGCAGCTAGCGAGTAGTAAAAACAAGGAGGATATAGTGGAATGAGCCAGGTCAGGTTAACGATCGACGATAAGGACATCACAGTTGACGCAGGGAAAACGATTCTGGATGCCGCCAAAGAGCTCGGTATTACAATTCCCACGCTCTGCTACCACCCTTTGGTAGCTCCGTTTGGCGCGTGCCGTCTCTGTTCGGTCAAAATAACCAAACGAGGAAGGAGCAAAATCGTTACCTCCTGTAACTATCCGGTTGAAGAGGGGTTAGTCGTCGAAACGAAATCACCTGAGATCATTGGCATTCGAAAGATGCTCATCGAGTTCTTGCTCGCCCGATGCCCAAAGGTAGAACGAATACAAGAGCTTGCTGCTGAGTACGGCGTTGGAGAACCGCGATTCCCGATTGAGGACGAGACGTGTATACTCTGCGGCTTGTGCACGCGAATTTGTGATGAACGCGTCGGCGTGAGTGCGATCAATTTTGTCGAACGCGGGATAGAGCGAAAAATCGAGGGCCCACTGGAAGAGCCGTTGGGCGTGAACCTATCAGAGATGTGCATCGGCTGCGGCGCGTGTGCGTACGTCTGTCCCACGGGAACAATCACGCTCGAAGACATCTATCGGAAAATAAGGAGCTCGTTCCCGTTTGCCGAGGTGGAAGAGCGAACGTTTGGCAGAAGACGGACGGAAGACGAGATTCTGGGCATTTACAAACAGAGTTATGCCGTCCGAGCCAAGGATGATGAAATCTTACGAAAGGCACAGGACGGCGGTGCCGTGACCGCTTTGCTCGGCTATGCACTCGATGAAGGCATGATCGATTGTGCGGCCATTACCGTTGGAGATGATGACTGGGAGCCAGGTACCAGAGTTGCTCGGAGTTTATATGAGGTAAAAGCAGGTGCAGGCACGAAATATACGCATTATCCCAGCGGCATCGGAGTCATCGAGGCAGCTGATGCGGGCTGCAATGATATAGGTTTCGTCGGCACGCCGTGCCAGATCGGAGGGTTACGAAGACTTATAACCTCTGATCAGCCGTATGGCATCGATAAAGACAAGATAAAACTCCTGATTGGGTTATTCTGCATGGAGACGTTTACGCAGAATTTGATGGGGTATATACAGGAGAACGTGCTCCCGTTAGAAGAGGTGAAGAAGTTAGACATCAAAGGCAAGGAGTT
>CAYNTR010000086.1:0-8878 GCA_964400255.1 uncultured Halobacteria archaeon | reverse complement strand
GGTAGAATATCCCAAGAAAATATGATTCACTATTTATGTCATGTCGTAGTTAAGGAAGTAGAGAAGTTATCTTCAAAGCTCAGCGTCAGGGATAAAAAGCAAAAGAGATTAACAGACTTTTTAGGGAACTATGAAAGCAAATAAAGTGGAAGATGCATTAAATGCTTTAGAAGCAGGAGAGGGATATAAAGAACTTAGTTTGGAAGAGTTCAAAGATATTTATGATAAAATCATAAATCGGAAGATTCTGAATGACCACACTGTCTTTGCTGTTTTTATTGAAGATCGGATTTTAATCGCTTTTCCAGAAAGGCCTGATGTAAGGTTCGTAATTAAAAGAGAGAAGGGATTTTTCTCTTGGGACGATTTAAATTTCGTTCATAACTTGGAGCGGATGGGCACATACAAAGGGGAGCTTAAATTTAGTGTCTTTTTGAAAAAAGAATTTTTGTTGAACAGGTGGCTAATAATTGGCTTATTTTTTCTCACATTTCCTTTGTTTTCCATAAGTGGGGATGTAAGCATGCTTCAAAGAGTGAATGAAATGATTCTTGTAAGTGCAACTATATTCATTTCGATATTTTTATTATTTGTCACATCACAAAGAGAGTTTAAAAATGAATCTAAACTTATGAGAGAAGGTATACCTTACGAATTTATTCAAAATGATAAATATGTCGCCGCACTGGCTATTATTGCCATTTTCTTGAGCATAGTAACAATGGCATTTTCATATTTTGACTTGGGTTATTTAAGCAATTTTAAAATATTTGCAGTTGATCTCATGTTTTTGTCCTTGTCTCTTTTAACGAGCTTCTCATTGGTTATATTGGCAATTTGTTATTTAGCCATATATCAATATTATTTTGAAAGGATGAAATTCCTTAGACTCTTACCTGCATCAAAAGAGATATTAAACGATATGTTAAAAAGATATATTGATTCACGTAAAAAATAGCGATACTTCTGCTAGCAAATTTCACTTCTTTTCGATCTTCTGCATATTTTTATTTTACATAGTGAAACCACTGAAGCTGAAACTGAAGCGCGTATGAGTGCGCCTCGCAGCCGAATATATCCAGTTGCTGAAAATCTTTGCATTCAATCCAGTCAGGTAATAGGCTGTGAAGAAGTCAGAGGAAGGGTTATGGGCTCTATGCGACAATAAGCTCTAAGGATAGAGCGTATGCCATTTTTCGGCTATTCATTTTTCTATTATTCTAACTTTATAGCAGGGATATTTTGAAAGTTTTATATATGAGCCGAGAATAATATATACATACAGGATGGTTTAAGTTGTGGTAAAACAAGTTTGTATTTACTGTGGAAGTAGTTGGGAAACAGAAAATGATCATGTCATCGCGAAGTCGAAAGGCGGTAAACGAACGATGCCCGCATGCCAAGCATGTAATAGAAGTAAAGGGAATAAACCTTTGATGATTTGGCTTCGCTGGTTAAAAAAGAATGAATCATATAGATGGAATCGAATAAAGAACTACAATTATGGAAAAAAGAACTATATTGCGAGAAAGGTTCAGAAAATACGCGATGAAGATTGATTTCAAATCCTCGGCGGATGCACCACAATTCAGAGACAGTCTCACAATTCAAAATCTCACACGAAACTTAAACTGCACGAAAAGGACTTGTATCCGGAGTAGAAGATCTCTTGAAGACCCATAAGAATTGTCTTTCTGAATACACAGAAAGTGAATTATCTCTAAATAGCGGGAAAAATAGGCCTTTGAGCAGATGTGTTTGGAGTGTCAATACCGAAAAACTATTATGCAGACACTAAGAATAGCTACTTATTGAGGTGGTATTCGGAGGTGGGAAAAAACGGAAGAGAAAGGTGAAATCCGAGAGCCCGTTATCGTCGTCTCCGATGTGCATTTAGGCGGCGAGGCATCAAATTTCCGGGAGTTCTGGGACTTCCTTGACTGGTTGACCTCGCTGCCTGATACCGGGAAAGCATTCTCATGTAATGGTGAAGAAGTTTCAATCAAGAAGCCGGGCACACTCGTGCTCCTTGGCGATATACTTGAACTCTGGGATCCCGAGGATGATGATCGAAATAATGTAACAGCGGATGTATTAGCACCCCTATCGACTTTGATTAACCTTGGTTGTGACATCATTTATGTAATTGGGAACCACGACGAGGATCTGCTGGACTTCAAGCATGCAATGCGGAAGAAGACCGTTGCATTCCCACCAAAAGGATCGTTTGATATAGTGTATCGAAGCTATCCAAGAAAAAATGCGAGAACGGGTCTAATCGAAGGCGTGCAAATCGGGAAACCGAAGTACACGTTTTTACACGGCCAGCAATTTGACCGCTTGCAGGTCTTTTACTGGCTCAGTAAAGTTCTTAGCAAAAAAATGAAAAGACAGGTTCGCATCGACCCAATCGATTGGTGCCAGGACTTGGCGAATGTGTCGTTTACGCGGAACATCGGGCTGAAAACGAATGGTGCTTCTTTGCTCTTTGGCTTACTGCTCGTTTTTTATCTTCTGCTCTCTTACTTTTGGTTCGCCGGTGTACCATTAGGAAGCAGGTGGGGCGTCCTGTGGGTAATTATTTCGTCCTTCTTCGTTCTCACTGTTCTTCCCAAGGTAGTTACCTTTGCCAATACTGAGATTTGGCGGCGACTACCGGGCATTGTCGTTGAAAAATGCAAATCAGTCGAAGAAGTCATCACAAGCCGCTATGTTGAGAAAAGAGGCGATAAGATAAATGCAAATATCGTTGTATTTGGTCACACTCATAATCCAGGGAAATATTTTTTGGAAAAGAAGGAACGATGGTTCATCAACACGGGCTCTTGGGTGGAATTATCGGCGAAGTGTAAAATGAAAGGTGTAGTTCCAAATACATTTCTGTATATCGATACCGAAGCGCCTTATTTGTTACAATGGGACAAAGAAAAAGTGGCTAAAGGCGAAATAACGTGCTTAGAAGACTTTAAAGGAATAATACGTTAATAATATTCGTGTTCACGGGAAAAACAGCAGAAGAGTCTGCGAAGAGCATAGAGAAGGATTGAACTACAAAAAGGTCTCACTCACAGGTTCTAACAAAACGATATCAGCGATAAAAAGCTCCTGCCATAACTTCTATTCCGTCGTCCATTACTAACTTCTTTCTGTATCCCTCAAATCCCGACATCGGATAGAAGGAACGAGTTTCCATTTAAAACAAGTGAGTCGGGGTCATTTAACGCGGAACACCACGTGTTACCTATTTACTTACTCTTCCATCTTTTCTTTTAACAATGCATCCAGCGCATCAGCCATACTTACGATCTTTACACGCTCTTCCTCCAATTCACGCTTCTTTTCTAACACTTTATCGTATGCCCATGCCGATGCTGCTATAGCGACTTTTGCCTCTCTCATCTTATAATGATATAATATTATAACGTTACAATATTAAGATATTAAAGCCTTTCGACTTTACTCGATGTCGCTTATCATAATTAGAAAAGATGCGGGGGTTGCAAAGGACGGAATGAATCGTTTACATCGTAGAGTTTGATGAGTTTATCACCTTCACCAGCACCCTCTCCAGATTTTCACGGCTTTTCGATGCCACTTCAATGATGTCTTTATAATCCAGCGGTTCCTCAACGATACCATGTGCGTAATTCTCCACCGTGCTTATATTCGCGTATTGCAGTCCTAACTCTGTTGCAAGCGTCGCTTCTGACGCCGTGTTCATCCCCACGACTTCCGCATAGTCTTTCATCAAAGTTATCTCCGCTTTCGTTTCCAGCCTCGGCCCCACAGTCTGGAAATATACACCCCTGTCGATGATTGGAATGCCCAGATCCCCTGCAGCTTTTATTATACGTCTCCTCAAATCTTCATCCAAGCCCGGTGTAACATGAACAATTTCATCATCATAGAAGGTGGGTGTGCTGCACAGACTGATGTAGTCATGAGGAACGACCAAGGATTGTGGTGTTATCGCTCGCTTTAAACTGCCGACTGACGTCGCACCGATGATTTCCTCCACGCCTAACTCTTTGAACGCCCGCATATTCGCTTTGTAATTGATCCGATGCGGCGGAATGTTTCGCTCCTTGCCATGCCGTGGAATGAAGACAATCTCCTGTGAATGTATTGTAGTAACGAGAAGGTAAACCGAGCCGTATTCTGTCATTACTTCTCGCTCGTGCGCATCTACAAGAAGCTTCGTGCCAAATAAACTCGTCCCACCTATAATACCGAGTGCCATGTTACTCACTTCACTTCTAAAAATTCTTCCAACTGATAAAGTTATTTTTGGAGCTATCCAGATTGACCACAATTCGTGGGCCATACATTATTGTTGATAAATAGCTACGGCCACAAATCTTCCCAACTCCGTTCTCCGAGAACCACCTCAAACTCGTTCATCGAAAGAACAGGCTTTTTAAAATGGACAAAATCTTCTGCCAATCGAGGGCATGCGGTATTCACAAAGGCATCAACAGTGAACCCAAGAAACCTCTCTTCGGTTATCTCATCCATGGCAATCAAATAGGCTTCTAATCCCTTATCTTGAGCTTTTTGACGCAACGCAATCGCATCACTCAGCTTAAACTGACCGCTTTTCGTACCGATAAGTATTCCAAAGGACTTCGCATCCAGTGCACGCCCTACCATGATATAGCGCTTTTTCCTCAAAGTTTCCGGCTCAACTATGCTTATGCGCCCGGTGAACGGATCTGCGCCAATGACCCGCTTTCCCGTGTATAAAGCGATACCCGCAGGATGAAAACTTCCACTACCGATAAACAGAATTTCGTTGCAGGGTACTTTCGCTGAGGAGAAATCACAGCCCAATACCTGACCATCGTATTTTACGGCATTGGTGCCTTTTTTGATCACCACCTGCTTTCCAGCGCGCTCGAGAACTTTTTTCGCTTCGTCCAAAGCATGAACATGCTGTACCGTTGCTACTAATCCGATACAGTCCCCTTTTATCTCTTCCACCGCTCTCTCAACTACCGGCTTAATGTCAACGGTGCTTCTGAGTTCTACGAAAACAACCCTTTCTTGATAATTCTCTTTTAGCGCAGGTTCTCTTTTATTGAAAGAAAAAGTGCTGGTATGCCCGAAATGGAAAAGGAGATCCACCATTCTCTCGAGCTTCTCATCAATATCGCATGCGCCATAGCATGAATTCCCGGACAGTATCACCTCTGCTCCTGTTTCTTTTGATAGCTCAGCGGCGATAGCAACTGACTGGGTCTTAAGACCCTCAGGGAGCTGCAATCCGACTCTTCTTGCCCCTCTCTCTTTTATTAACGCTTTGATACGCTCCAGTTCGAACTCGTATGCATTTTCCCCCATACATAATACATCCTATTCAGAGGTAAAAATTGCACGGGGTTTTTATAGTTGTGTACTGTCAACTAATAACTGGTGCGCATGGCAAGCAAAGATACCAGAAAATCCGCGGAAGAAGGAATGGAAACGTTATTTATCGGATTTTTAGCAATTGGCGTGATAATAGGCGTTCTATTGGGCATTGCCGTTGGCAGTTTTGTTCTCTCACCAGCGCAAACGCAATGTACCCTGCCTGATTCCATGGCACCAAACGTATTGACACCAGAAGAAGCTGGTACCAAGACAATCGACTTCCTCAGGGAGTATGCCGTTCCACCCGGTGTTGAGGTTTCCTTGATTAACGTGACAGGGATGGAGAACGCAAATCTCTACAAAGTAGCGACGAATGTATCCATGCTGGGGACTTCGGAAACACGGGAAGTGTACATAACAAAAGACGGCGAGCTCTTATTCCCCGGTGCCATTGACATAGAGGAATTCAAAGCGATGGCGGAATTACAGCAGGAACAAGCAGAAACTCTGGGATGATGGAAGGGAATGAGATGAAAACCTTTTCTCTCGATTTCTTAGCTCTCGGTGTGATAATCGGCTTGCTGATGGGAATTGCCGGTGGCGGTTCTATTCTTCAGTCAGCGCAAATACAATGTGCTCCGCCCGGTTCCACAGTTCCAAACGTATTGACACCAGAAGAAGCTGGTACCAAGACAATCGACTTCCTCAGGGAGTATGCCGTCCCCTCTGGTGTTGAGGTTTCCTTGGCAAACATATCAGAGATAGAGAACGCGAATCTGTACAAAGTAGCAACTGATATATCCGCGCAGGGTTCCTCAGAAGTGCTGGAGATGTACATAACAAAAGACGGCGAGCTGCTGTTCCCCAGTGCCATTGCCATAGAGGAATTTGAATCACTGGTCCAGTTACAGCAAGAGCAGGAAGAAAAACGAGCACAAGAACAGCAGCAAGGACCAACAATCGGCAATTTCATCGTAAGTACCGACGCACCATGTACCGAGGAGGGAAAGCCCATTGTCTATTTCTTCGGCAATGATGGGTGCAGTGCATGTCGGTGGGAGCATCCGATATTGGCGAAAGTAACGTCAAAGTTCGAGGGGTACATCTCCGTCCATGACAACATGAATAACGCAGGCGCAGATGGGGGGATATTTAATCGTTACAGCACGGGTAGTATACCAACTATAGTTCTTGGTTGCCAGTATTATCGGATTGGTGCTGGAGTACTGATTGGTGCAGACCAGGAAAAGAAGATATTAACCACGCTAATTTGCACATTGACCGACAACCAACCTGCAGCTGTTTGTCATGATCCAGAAATTGCGGAATTGATACGTCAGGTTGGGTAGTATACCAACCCAAGAGGTGGAAAACCACACCGGTAATGGATGGAATTAATTTCATATATGGTACTTATTGGTTATACGGATAGGTTTTAGATGTTCCTATGTTAATTCTCCTCTCGAACAGTAAATTGCAACTACATACACCTTCTTCAGTAACGTTAATCTGTAATATAATCTTTTATATATTAATTATTCAAATATATTTTATAATTTATTACTTTTTTGTATTTTTTATGATTGATGCTATTTTACTAATTTGAAATTTTAGTTATTTAGATTAGTAGTAATATTTTAAAAAATGGAGTTAATTTAATAGTTATGATTACAATTGATACTAATGTTACTTTTACCGCTTATTTTTGTCGAGATCACATCGAAAAATTAAATACGAGCCCTAACGCATGAAAAAAATGAGAGGAATAGAAAATATCGTTCTGGTGGATAAAATTCGCGTACAGCGCGCATATGAAAGAGGTGAATTTCAAGTGGAAATAGGAAACTATTTCCGGGATAATCTTACAGTCTAAATTTCAAATCAAAGGGCTTCTAGCCCAGACAATTGAAGTTTTATGATAAAACTTCAAAGTAGAGAGAAAAGCGATTGGCACCTTACAAAACCACTATCAAGATAAAAATGGGAGACTTTTGCGTCTGAGTGCAACGATTCAAAAACTTGAAGTTTTATTTAAACTTTAAAAACATATATGCGGTCATAACCATCCTTCAAGCCATTTTCTCATAGTTTTTTTATCCTCCTCAAGGAAAGGTAAGTTGATGTAGTGTTGTAAAGATGTTAAGGTGGTGTGACCTTGAGAAAGGTAAATCAAATTTGTTGCCTCGGGATAGTAAAAGATCAACCAGCTTTCATACGTTTTCCTTAAAGTTCGTGCCGATATGCCAACACTACCCAACCCACCTCTTTTGCTCCATTCAAGTAAGGAATAGTCCCATGCTTGAATAGAGGGGAGGCGTTTTCTATTCTCAAAGAAATAAGGCAAGATTGTCTTTCCCATAGAGCTTAATCTTATCCATCGTTCCACTTGTTTTCTTTTTACTTTCCTCTGCGCTTCTGAAGGAAGATGTATGAAATTTCCATCGAACCACTGTTCGTTATTTTGAATTTTCCTGCATTCATTATACCGTGCACCTAACAGAAGACAAGCATCCAAGAGCGTCCTATTCTCTGTTTTCTTTGCCCCCTCACGTAATAGTTCAAATTCAGAGGGGCGTAATATCCGCGTTTTCACCTTTTTACCCTTAAGTATAGGGATTTTTTCGTTCATCTTTTTACACCCATATTGATCAAATACTTAAATGGTTCAGTGGTAGAAAGTACCTGTTTTTGTCACGCGAGTTATAGTACGGCAGAGTGGAAAGTGACAAAGTTATTTCATTCTCTCTTCCTCCAGCTTCTTACTCAATTTGATGCCAGCTTCACGGAGTCTATTCTGTAACGTATTGTAACTCACATGTTCAATAGCCGCGATTTCGATCAGTGGAATGCCCTTGTTATAGCGATCAACAACTCTATCGAGATTTATTTTCTTCTTCGGTCGGTGGCATACCTTTCCTTCACGTTTTGCCCGTTCTATGCCCACTTTCGTTCGCTCATAAATAAGTGCCCGTTCAAATTCGGCAAGAGCGCCCATAATGTGGAGGATCAAAGTTCCTTGAGGTGTGGTTGTATTGATGAAGGGGTCATCCACGCAAATGAATCCAACATTATGCTTTTTAAAGTTTTCAATAGCGTCTAATAAATCTAACAAGCTCCGAGAGAATCTATCTAATTTTAAGGTTACAACGGTATCAATCTTACCAGACTCGACATCCTTCATCATTTCCCTGAACATCGGTCGTGAACGAGCATCTCTGCTTCCTGAAATTGTTTCCAGGTATATTCTATTGATTTCATATCCATTTTTCATACAATATTCTTCTAATATCCTCATATGCTCCTTTCAGCTCTCTTCCTGTTTCGACGTTGAAACACGTATATAAATATCTACCTTATTACCCATATTCAAAAGACCCCTCTTTTTACTCATTCGTAGGTTAACATAAAAAAGTTATCTGCATTTTAGCGTTTTTCATCGTTCTCGATAGAGACTTTTTGTACTCCGTGAGTTAGTAACCGTAACTCTTCCACTTTTAGGGAATAACCCTTCAAAGCAAGACACTCTCCT
>CAYNTR010000085.1:0-8898 GCA_964400255.1 uncultured Halobacteria archaeon | reverse complement strand
CATCTTTATAATCCTTTCTTTTTGGCACGATATAGTTAAACTTATCGAGGACAGTTAAAGAGTTATTAGCTTGGCTACCTTTTGATTTCATTACTTAAATTTAAGAGCTATTTCCGTCCCTACTCGCAGGCATCGATAATCAGAACGGGCTCAAATCCCTTCTCCTCAAGATAGTTCATAACGTGTTCCCGTTCTTCGACGGTTTTGAGCTCAAACCGGAATCGTTCGCGATTGTAATAGCGAGATAGATCCTTGAAAATCTCTCGATCATCAAAGAAATATTTGAAGTACCACAGGGTTCCTAATTTGAAGATATAAATGATCTCCCTCTTAGCATCAGCAGTTACTTTTTTTTCTCCCATTTGTCCCTTTTTATGTGTTCTCTATGTTTTATGTATACCTTAGAGTTTGATTAGGCTAATGATTGAAAAAATGGAAGCCGTCGAGAGAATTGAAGTCAAAAGATGTTTTTTACTGAGCAATAAAGGAAAGGAGCTCTTCCGATATAGTCAGAAGGATGTGTTCTTGAAAAAACTCGATGATCTTGAAAAAGATGTCCTTGTTTTAGATGATCAAGGGATAGATAGAGAAATAAGTTTGGATTCGCCAGAAAGATTGGAAGTATATAATGAGCTTGACTGGCATCACGGGAAGTGTCCGATTGATGATATGGGCGTGTGGAATTGCGCCAGAGGTCTTCCTGAAGACTGGACACTTGGCTCCTTACGGGAGACCGCACTCTTTGTAAAACAGGCTATTGCTCAAGAAGAAAGCCCTGCAGGGGCAACTGATGCATTTAAAACCATCCATACCCTAATGAAACTGGCTAATATAATTGCAGAGAGACGTTATTTGTCTGTAATTCTTGTACAGGGAGGTTGTTGGAGGGGAAGAGAGAAATGCAAGGTAAAGAAATGGAATATTGATGATGGTAACATGAGGGCGATTGCTTTGGCATTGACAGGAAGAAAAATGTTGAACGTTTATATGGGTTTTAAAAATAAGAACGCAAGGGTATAAAGAATAAGCTTTTTTATCTTTTCAGCTGAGATGGTTCTTTTGATGCATAAACTCGACTTTGATGAAGGCGACCGCATACGACTGAAAAAGAAGACTGATAGCGGCGTTGTAGTTTACGAAGGCATCGTTATGCCAACCGCTTCGCGAAATTTCGTTATTAAACTCGATAGCGGCTATAATATCGGTATACGCCCAGAAAATGTGGAAATAGAGGTTATAGAGCGGGCAGGAGCTTTAAAAGAGGCAAAAGAGGCAGCGGGAAGAAAAGAGAGAAAGGATGAGCGATTACCCCTCTTGTCCATCCTCTCCACGGGCGGCACCATCGCTTCTAAAGTCGATTACCGAACTGGCGCGGTTTCCCCGCAATTCTCCACCGAGGATATCCTCGAGGCGATTCCAGAATTGGGCGCAATGGCACGCATCAAGGGAAAAGTGGTGTATAGCATACTGAGCGAGAATATGCGTGCCGAATACTGGAAGAAGCTTGCCTCAGAGGTTTACACTGAAATAAAAAAGGGCGCGAAAGGGATTATCGTCACGCATGGCACCGATACGATGGGCTATACGGCAGCAGCGCTGGCTTTTATGGTGCAAACACCGGTGCCTGTTGTTCTTGTTGGCTCACAACGCAGTTCCGACCGCCCGTCCAGCGATGCAACCATGAATGCGATCTGTGCTGCAAAGGTTGCCTGCTGCAGCGATATTGCTGAGGTTGTGGTGGTCATGCACGGCAGCACATCAGACAATTTTTGTTCTATCCACCGGGGCACGAACGTGCGGAAGATGCACACCTCTGCACGTGACGCGTTTCAATCGATAAACGATGCGTTGATCGGTAAGGTGCTTTACGATGTGGCGGATATCAAGAATATCAGGCTGGAACTCCTCTCTCCTCATAAGAAGCGTGGTGAGCACGAATTAGAGCTGAGAGACACGCTTGAGGAGAAATGCACTCTCATTAAGTTCTATCCCGGCGCAGATCCTGCGATACTCGATTGCTTCGTGGAGCAAGGCTATAAAGGCATCGTATTGGAAGGGACGGGATTGGGGCACGTATCGGCAGAATGGATTCCAAACGTAGCGAAAGCTGTTAACCAGGGTGTACCGGTGGTGATGACGTCGCAATGCTTGTATGGTGCCGTCTGTGACAGAGTGTATGACACTGGTCGCGATTTACTTCACGCGGGCATCATAGAAGGAGAAGACATGCTGCCGGAAACGGCATTGGTGAAGTTGATGTGGGTGCTCGGTCAGACCCGTGATATGGATGAAGTGAGACAGTTGATGCATAAGAACATTGCAGGGGAGATTAAGGGGAGACGTGTAATAGTCCCTGAAGGCTGTTAGAGTGTAAAAAACGAATCAAAAGAATCAAAATTCGTTAGTCTTAGAACAACGAGTCCTTTAAACGAAAAGTTCTGTGTACAAGAGAAGCTATCACAAATTTTGGTCTCTCGCGGTATAGCCTTTTTATAAGAAGTAACTAAAGTTTTAGTAACGGTTTTGGGAGCAAAGAGGTTATGAATATATTTGCTATCGATATAGGCGCAGGAACACAGGACATACTGGTGTACAACGATGAAAAAGGCTTTGATAACGCTTACAAGCTCGTTCTACCTTCTCCCACGCGGATATTTGCCGACGAAATACGGAGAACCAAAGAGGATGTGGTCATCTTCGGTGATACGATGGGCGGAGGTCCCTTTACGCGTGCCCTCCTCGAGCATCTCGAGCATTACAAGGTTTACATGACAGAGCAAGCCGCACGGACAATAAAAGATGATTTAGAAGTTGTGAAAGGGTATGGAATCGAGCTTATAGACGAGGATGAGCTTGAGAAGTTCAGTGAAAAAGCGGCACCTATAAAAATCTCGGACTTCAATCTCCAACTTTTAACCGTCCTCTCCTCGTTCGACGTGGATACCTCGTTCGATGCCATTGCGATCGCGGTTCAGGACCACGGTGTCGCGCCACGAGGAATTACCGACCGCGAAAATAGGTTTGCGTTAATCGAGGAGAAGATAGGAAGTAACATAGAGTCCTTTGCATATCTTGATAAGGTACCGGAGAATTTGAGCAGGATGAAATCGGTGTTTCAGTCAGTAAGACGGTGGTACGATGGCCACATCCTCTTGATGGATACCGGACCTGCTGCGATCTTGGGCTCGCTTGAAGATGAGAAGGTGAAAGAGAGGAAGAGAGCAGTGTGCATCAACGCGGGAAATGCGCATACCATTGCGATGTCCTTGAACGAGGGTCGAATAGCCGGTGTTTTTGAGCACCACACACACCTCCTCGATAAACAGAAGCTCGAGAAGTACATCAAAAAACTCACAGATGGCACGCTTACCTTCAAAGAAGTATTTGACGACGGCGGACACGGCGCAGTCGTAGGGGAAGAAAACCACGCTGAAATTATAGCAGTGACCGGCCCAAATCGAGGCAAACTGGAAGGACTTGGTATATTTGCCGCTCCCGCAGGCGATATGATGATGACCGGCCCGGTTGGCTTGATAAAAGCCGTATTGAGTCGGCTTTAACTCAGAGGGCAGCTAGAGGGGTCAAAATCACCCGTTCAGTAAATGCTCTTTTACGCATCTGTCTGTGAAAATGTCGTCGTGATCTTTTATTCCTGAAGCTTTTACTGTCTTACAATAAAGAGAATGAGGATGTGTTGAAGAGGACCCATGAGCCTAATATCAATCATTCCGTTTGTAGCAATCGGGCTTTTCCTATTGGCGCTGGCATTCCAGAAAAGAGAAATGGGCGCCTTGGGCTGGTTAGTTTTTTCCGGTTATGTCGTGTCTGAAGTTTCCTACTATCTCACCAAAGGCGAATACTTTGATGCTTCGTTGGCAGTCGTATTTCTTGCCTTCTCGCTTCTTTTAGCTGCTCTTATGGTAAAACCAAAGTCCAAGGGAAGCATTAAGGGCGAAGAGGATCTATTTTTCGCGATTACTAAAATTGCACTGATAACCGCTGTCTTTTATTTCCCATTTTCTGAAATACCCGCACTGGAGACTCTAATCATTTCCATCACCACGAAAATCACTGCCTCTGTACTCGTTTTTTTCAATGTGGGCGTGTATACCGTGTATCCCTCCAGCATTTACTCTACTACCAGCTCTTTTCATTCGGTCTACAAGCCGATAGAGATAATCTTGGCGTGCACGGCGATACAGAGTATGGTTCTTTTTACGGGACTGGTATTCGGTGTTAACGCACCAGTGGACCGAAAGCTCAAAGCATTCGTTGTCTCTGTTCCCACCATTTATGTGCTGAACATAGTGAGAAACGTGTTTGTCGCCGCGGCATATTTCGAGCAATGGTTTGGGTCCCCTCTCCAAAGCTTTTACATTGCGCACGGCGTGATCGCGCGGATATTCGTGATGATCTCGCTCATTGTGGTTGCCTACGCCGTGTTCGTGATACTTCCCGAGGCGTTGAACCTTATCGAGGATTTTTTCAACTACTTCTTCAAAAAAAGCACTTTTTCAACACGCATCAACGGATAATTCAGTTCCTCTTCATATTGTAACCTTGCAGAGACTTCCATCGTCTTGTATCTAATTACAACGGTTACGTCCAGCATTTCTCCACGTAACTCACAATACTTGAACTCATTCAAGCGCTCTCGTACCTTTTCCCGGTCGATGTTCACTTTCACGGAGCTTACCCAGGGCTGCAGCGATACGCTTCGCTCTATCGCGGTCTCCAGCGATTCCACTGTTTCCATGCTCACGGGCGTCCCGATAAACTGATGGTAGAGTGCGCCTAATTTGATGCCCGCTTCGAAGAGTGCGTTATCACGATCGGTTATCTCTTCGTTTTCTGACATACCTATCGTTACGCTAAAAGTAACACCTTCTTTAAATACTAATACCTATATCACTAATGCGTTAATTACAAAGATGACCGAAACTGTAAGACATGGAAGGCATCAAACCGAATGGATAACGATCTCCATAGATGAATACGAGTCGATGCAACGGACCATCGAGGTTTTGTCAGATCACGATCTCATGAAGCAAATCGAAGAAGGCAAGCGAAAAGATATAAAGATTCGGGATTTTGAAGAGCTTGCAAAAGAGCTTGAAATTTAAAGTTCATCCTTGTGTTTAATTGCTTCGATCGTTACAATCTGTTCTTTATAATCAATCGTGTAGATAATCCGGTATCTTCGCTCGAAATATAACTCCCAATAGCCATGGAGCACACCTCTTAGAGGTTTGCCGTGTAGTGCGGGATTTTCTCGCAATTTTCTGATTTTGGTCGCAAAACGTTTCTGAATCTCTTTGTCGTACTTTTTGAGCCATTTTTCCGCTGGTTCCTTAATGTTAATGCTAAATATGTTCATCTTCTCTTCAATCAACGTGATGAACGACCTGCTTATATTACTTTATACCACCTCACCTCTGCGTACTTCCCTATCTCTTCAATCAACGGATGTCTCTCCCAATCACTATCGTAACGAAACACGAATTTTACATCCTTATTGAGCTTCAGCAGTTTTAATACATTGTGCAATGCTACCGTCTTTGCTTCCTCATCTATTTCCGCAGGTATCTCCGCTTGACCCACCGGATAGCTTTCCTCTAAGCTAATGGGATAGGGGCCAAACGGGGGTTTCACGTATAAGACCTGATCAAACCTTTCGTTGTCAGTAATGCCTTTTTCTTGAGCAGGTGGAGTTGTCGTTATTAAGACGTCCCCTGATAACGTGAACCTATCGAGCCTATTAGAATAGCGCAGCACTTCGGGTCGATGTGCGGAACTTTCGCTGAGATAAAAGAATGGATGCTTTGTAGCAGGATCATATTTCTCAATCAGTGCTGAATATTTTGTCATTTGCTTCAACCCGTCCAGCAAAGCGGGATATGCTCGGCATCGCCGCTCGCAGAGCTCCCACAAGTTCCGTTCCACGATACTCTGTTTGACGATTCGCATCTCCTCGAACGTGACCCATAAATTATGCGCTGCCAGTAAATCCACACTTTCCTTAAGCTCGTTGACGCTATACGAGGAACACACGGGACAGGAACAGGGGAGATACTGCAAATCCTCCACTTTCTTCGTTCCATCACCAGTTATATAGCGCTTTCCCTTTGCATAGAGCGCATACGCCGCGGAATCGAAGAGGTCACAGCCTAATGCGACTGCGAGCGGAAAAATCATAGGATGTCCAGCGCCAAAGAGATGAACAGGAGCATTAAGTGGTAAGTTCCTCTTTGACGCAACGATAATATCCACCAGGGTATCAAAACTGTAAGATTCAAGCAAGGGCACGACGCCGCCGATTGCATAGAGATCAAAACCAATGTCTGCAACTCGCTGCGCACTCTCTTCCCGCAAATCGACAAACGTAGAACCTTGGACTACTCCTGCAAGCACGTTAGTTTGCATGATCTCCCGTGCTTCGTGCATCCGTCGCATCGTCTCCTCTAAATCTTCCTTTGCTCTTTCTCTCCTCGCGTATGGCGGAGTCGGAATATCCAGAGGCACACAGACATCGGAGCCGATACGCTGCTGAAATTCCAATATTTCACGGTTACTCACCTCGACATCCTTGTACTCATAGAGCTGGTAAGAGCCTGAATCAGTCATTATGGGCAGGTCACAGTCGAAAAGTGAATGAATGCCGTTTTTGACCGCTTGCTCGTGTAACTCCGCTTTTCGATAAATGATATACGCATTGGTAATGAGCATCTCAGCGCCGTACTTCTCCAAGTCTTTAGCTTCGATAGACATGAGATTGGGATTGAGTACCGGCAGGATCGTTGGCGTCTCTACGACTCCATGGGGTGTTTGAAGCTTCCCTATTCGTCCCATGAGGTCCTTATGCCGTATCTCAAACTCGACCATGTTCATTCTCTAATCAAAAAAGATCGATTCACGTGATCAATTGTTTAATTAAGGTTACGCGAGCATAAGAAAGATGCAGTGTCATTCGTCCGATTCGTCTTACAGAGTAGATGGCCATGAAGATTTAACTATCTTACCACCAAATCATCTTTTAGGAGGATGCTGAAGGAACACTATTAGCGGATTTCTGCTCATTACAACGATGGACGAGAACGATGAAATAAAACGGATCTGTGAAGCGGTTTTGGAGCGAATAAGACCTGATGGCGAGGAGAGACGGAGAGTCAAAGCCGTAACCGATCGTATTATCGCTACGATTAACAAGAAGGCATCGGAGAGGGGTATAGAAGCTCATGCAATCTCCGTAGGGTCAACGGCACGAAATACGTGGCTCCGGGGCGAGGCGGATATTGATATTTTCATCATGTTCCCCCCAGACCTGTCGGAAGAGGCTTTAAAAGAGCAAGGACTTGCGCTCGCAACAAGCATTGCTGAGAGATATGAGGAACGGTATGCTTCGCATCCGTATATTCATGCGTACTTTTACGATGCCGAGCATGAAAAAGAGTACGAAGCGGACTTAGTGCCCAGTTTCTCGGTAAAGGACGCATCGATGCTGAAATCTGCGGTAGACCGCACTCCGTTCCATAATGCCTATGTGGTGGAGCGAATAGCAGGCCATGAGGATGATGTGCTTTTGCTCAAGCAGTTCATGAAGGAGTTAGGTATTTACGGCTCTGAACTACGGCGCAGAGGCTTCGCTGGCTATCTCTGTGAATTGCTCATTCTGCACTATTCCTCGTTCGTAGAGCTTTTGAAGAGCGCAGCGGAGTGGCACTATGGTGAACGAATCGATATCGAAGGCAAAGGCACGTACAAAGGAGAGGGAAAAGACCCCCTTATTGTGATCGATCCAGTGGACCCCAAAAGGAATGTAGCGGCTTCGGTATCCGAGTATTCGATGTGCAGATTAATAGACGCAGCACGCGATTTCTTAGCGAATCCTAATGTGGATTCCTTTGAACTGCGAAAGGCAGAACCGATGTCCAAGGCTGAATTTATGAACCTCGTTACGGAACGAGGAACTGAATTCGTGATAATCGTGTTTAACGCGCCGGACGTGGTCGAGGATATACTCTTCCCGCAGTTACAAAAAGCAGAAGCATCGGTCAGCAATCTAATAGAGCGAAACGGATTTAGGGTTTACCAAAGTGATGCAGGTGCAGAAGGAGACAAAGCGTTTTTGCTCTTTGAACTGCTCGTATGGTCGCTGCCACGAATAAAGAAGCATTTTGGGCCGCCAGTTACCTCAAAATATCATTCTGAGCAGTTTAAAAGTAAATATACCACTGCCAAATCGGACAGGAAAAAACTGTTTATCGAGGACGGCAGGTATGTGGTCGAAGTAGAGCGAAAATACACCGACGTCGTCAGCTTACTTAAGAACGAACTGAGGTCATGCAGTTTGGGAAAGCAGGTGGCTGAATCAATAGCCAAGGGATATGAAGTCTTACGGAACGAGGAGATAGAATTCACTGAAGGGGTTGGCGATTTCTTCAGGGAGTATTTTCGGGGGATTTGAGGATGAGATGAGATCGGATAATATGAAGCTCTAGAAACAATGTTTGAAGCGTCCGTATAACTAGCGTAATCACTCCTTTAGTAATTCGTGAAGTAAATCTATGATGTATTGGTTCAAAATTGGGCAGATTTCATTAATCTTGTTGTAAAAGGTTGTTGCAGGAATAAAGTTAGTTCCAGTAATTGTAAAGTCGAGTAATTTATTCACCACAATACAGTGGTTTCTAATTTCTATTAGCATTTTAATATTGAAAAACGCGGATAATGCACCGTTAGCTAATATTGCATCTATCGTAGAAGTAAGGAGTTTATTCAGATTTGGCCTACTAGTCTTCGAGTCCGCGCAAATTACCTTTAATAGACCCAGATTTTCTGGTAAAGTCCTAATTTTCATGGCTCACTTTGAACATCAATAGTTCCTTCCATCTCCAAATG
>CAYNTR010000084.1:0-9194 GCA_964400255.1 uncultured Halobacteria archaeon | reverse complement strand
CACATTTGGAGATGGAAGGAACTATTGATGTTCAAAGTGAGACATGAAAATTAGGACATTACCAGATTTAGAAATCCCCCCACCAAAATAGTTGTTTACTCCATTCGATAATTCATCGGCTTTAGAAGAGAGCAGATAAATTAGAGGATTCGTTTATACGCTCCTCGTTCCTTCGCCGACGCTATAAGCCGCTTATAGCATCCGTTATGTTCAAGGGTCGTGGAATCGCCAATTAAAACTAACTTCCGCTTCGCTCTCGTTATCGAGACATTGAGCCGTCTCAAATCGCTGAGGAATCCTATTTCCCCTCTTTTGTTACTCCGTACGAACGATACAATCACAACCTCCTTCTCCCTGCCCTGGAACCCGTCCACCGTCTTTATCTCCAATCCGTCTACCTGAAGCATCGATTTCATGAGGGAAACCTGGTCATCGTAGGGCGATATAATTGCTATCTCCTCAGGAGGTATACCCAGACCTAACAGGCGTTCAGCAACTTCCCTCACTAATCTCGCTTCTCCTATGTTCTCTTTCGATGTGGAGCCTCTTCGTGTTCGTTCCTTGAACGCATCACCGCCACAGGTGTCAATAAATAAAAAGGGTTTGAGATCTTCTTCCTCTAGCTCATCCGCCTTTGATGGTGGGAGTATATCCCTGAGATTTCGCCTTTTTACTTCTGCGTACGCTTGCAGTTTGTTCTCGTAAAACTCCGTATTTGGAAATGCCTCTATCTCTTCGTTCATTCGGTACTGAACAATGAGCATGTTCCGTATTCGATCACCATGCACCTGCAAAAGTCGCTCGAATAAACTCTTACTCAAATTTCCCCGTGCTGCTTCCTCATTCAGGATCGTCGGTGGAAGCTGTTTGTGATCACCAGCCATGATAAACCGCTTTGCCTTGAGCACCGGGATCAAAGAAGACGGTTCTGTTGACTGCGTCGCTTCGTCGATAACCGCAAAGTCGAACTTCACACCCTTGAGCATCTCCGAACCTGCAGTGCTGTTCGTTACACAGATCACATCTGCATCCCTTATTATTCTACTTATTGCGCTCTCTTCCAGTTCATGCGCAATGCTGAATAATCGGTCCACTCGCTGCTTCACCGCAATCCACTTTCTCATGCCCTTCAGTTTTTCCGCTGGTATTCCCCGTACCGTTCTTTTCTCACGTGCAAGCTCCACTATCGCGTCATCACTGAGTCCCCGTCGCCACCGCATTTCCGGCATGATAAAGCCCTTCATGCGCTCCTTGAGCTCGTACGCTCGCTCTCTCAGCTCCTGAGCTTTTACATAGTCAGGATCTTCCTGAACAAGATAATCCAGGCTCCTTCTCCGTAACGAAGGAATTACACGTGCAGGATGTCCTATTCGTACCACGCCCACACCGAGCTTATCCAGTCGTTCTACTAGGTTATCCACCGCCACATTAGAGTCTGCTGCAGCCAAAATACTGTAGCCACGCTTGACGAGCTGCATGATAACTTCGACGCAGGTTATCGTCTTCCCTGTCCCCGGCGGCCCATGGATGAGAAAGAAATCCTGAGCTGCCAAACACCTCAAAACCGCTTCTTGTTGGCTTTTGTTCAACTCTTCATTGAAAAATTCTACTCCCTTGAACGTCGTAAACTCAGGACGTGCATTGCCGAGTAATTTATCTCTCCGCCACCGGGGCAGTCGTTTAAATTTCTTTAATGCCTCAATCATCCGTTGAAACGTGATATCATTAACAAACAGATCGATTCTAAGGTTCTTACGATAAACCAATCCCGGTGGAACCTCATCAAATGCCACGGTAATCGAATACGGGGTCTTCTCCGCAACCGTCCCCATAGGGTTATCATCCTCCCATTGGTGTGCCCCCGCCTCACTCACTAAAACGAGGTCTCCCACTTCGATTTCACTCTCAGGTAAGGTCAAATCACCGTTTTGCTTCCGAAATCGTACGAGGTGTTTGCCGCCCAATCCCAGTGCCTGAGATTTTCCCCGCATCTGAAGAAATGCTCTGCCTTTCTCCTCACGCTCACGGCCACTCAGTCTTCGCATTTCCTCTTCATGGAGCCTCATCTGTTCCTCTCGTTCCAGCTCCACGAGTTCGGTAAAATGGTTGATATACTGGTTCTCGTCCATTTTATGATCGGTCTATACTAAGGTTAAAGGAGCAGTGTTACAAATATCTTCGGTGGAACAACGAGAAGGGGAATGCCTATGATCAAGCATATCGGCACCGTTGCCTGTAGTGCAGAGGTGCAGCCCTTTGTTATCGCACGATCGGCATAAGGCGCCCGCCCCGACGATAATGGCTGTACATCCTGGAGTGACCATTTAAACCCATCCTCGACGCAAATACATGCGGTACGTTACTGATATACCGCTGCTTGTAAAGCAAGACGATTCGTCCTCGCCAATCTTGGATTTCAGACGGCTCTTAGCACGAGCTGCGCTGAAAAGGCAACAGGTTCAACATCTCAGGATATAGGCGTAGAGCCATGAATAGCCCCGAGCGTTGAGATTTGCCCGATGTAACGAAGAGTATTACATCGCTTAAGGCTTATCAGCGACATTAAGCAGGGAATAGCGCAAATACCAGTATCAAAACCTACAATCGGACTAAAGCAGAGTATAGCGATATCATTTCAAAACCACCTCTAACCTATCACCCCTGCATGTTCATTATACTACATCTCTCCGCCTGATACACAAACCGAGTGAGCACTTTATGCTTCAACCCGTTACTCTTAACCTCTATTTTGATGAGCCATTTCAAAACAACGATAACGATAAATTTTAGTGGAGATTTAGAGTATGAGCGACTTCTTTTTTAGCAACTTTTATTTCAGCTGAAATCATAATGACACCATGATAAGATTCACTTACATCTAACCCATCTTTACGCTAAAAAAGTGCGAATTTTTGCTTGCGGTTTCCCATAGTTTGTCACATATATTTATATAATAACGAAGAATATTAGAAACATGGAAGAAAAGAAGAAGAAGGAATATAAGTGCAAGTATTGCGGCGAAGCATTTGAGAAGCCATTATTATTGGCTCACCATGTCAGGGCACGGCATAAACGCGCAAAAAAGAGAGAGAAGAAAGGGGTTGAAGTAGGAAAGCTGTCAGAACAGGTAAACAAAACTGTTGAAGCGATGGGCATTCTGAAGGGATTGCAGGTATCGCCTCATCTGAGCGATGAGGAAAAGAAAATCTTGGGAGAGGTATCGAAGAGGATCGAAGGACTGTTGGCATATATGCAGAAGGGCAAATAAATAAAGAGCTCGCAACAAACAAAATTCGGTATTAATCAGGTATCAGGAAAGCAGTTTGAAGATAGGGGTACTCTAGAAGGTCTGAGTTAGTTATCTAGGGAGAGCTCTCGCTATTTCTTAGTCTGAAAGTAAAGCACGGGCAGTGCGACCCCTATCTTCTCCAAGTTTTATTGCAGGTGCTTTGTCTACGCCCTTCTCATCCTTCCTCGCGCGAGAAAAAGTTAGATCGCTAAGATCCCTCTTTCTCAAGTACTAATGGGAACACATCTGTGGGGCGTTAAGCCCGGCACAGACCAACCTCATTCCAAAAATGCTCAAGATAATCTCGATGAGTTCTGTATAGAAGATATGGCATAAAAAGCCGGAATGCAGAGTCAAACAACCGATTGAGTGTGAGTGGAACGACTCTGAGAAACGGCATCTGGACACAAGGTTGAATTTGGGATGTGAACCACTTATCGTTCGATTTAGTAATCCTCGCCACAACAGACGTCTTTAAAACTGCAGTTCTTACCATTTCGGAACGTACGATTTTTATAGTAGGGCAGAGTATATCGAAATATGGCAACAGTACCCGATGAACACAAGATAATACCGCTCCATAAACCGGACAGCCAAGAGAAAGTCTTCTTTTTCATCTCGGGAATAATCATAAGCGTTCCGCTTACGCTCTACATTGGATCGTTCACCGATTATTTATGTGTATTATCCAGAATATCTCTGTTCTATGTGACCATATGTACAACTGCCATCTTCACACCACTCGTCGAGGAATTTGCAAAGGCGTACCCGCTCTTCTATCGTCATGGCGAAACCGAGCGATCGATATTTACCCTCGGTTTTCTCGTTGGATTGGGATTTGGCATCTCTGAATTCTTTGTATATGTCCTTGCATTGGGAGTGCCGATTCCTATCAGATTGCCCGGATTGGTCTTCCACGCAGCAAGTACTTCGATCACTGCGTATGGTATTGCAACCAAGCGACCGGTGCCGTTCTATTTGATTGCCGTGATTCTTCATTTCTCAAATAACTTCTCTGCATTATTCGGATCTGCATGGCTCATTGGTGGGATTGGCGCGGTAATAATAGCCTACTTTCTCTCGTGGTATTTCTACCATAAAACGTCAGAACGTTTTATCAATTAGCTGCGGTGCGTTTCAAAAAGAATTGGAAACGAAAACGGTTTCTCACAAAAAAGTTGAATAGCTCGCCGATACGTTAGGGAACGTCGCGTGTAAGACGTGTCGATCGACGAGGCTGTAGAAAATGAAATTCACTCCGATGGTTGTGAAGCATATGTGTAAGAGTACTAGCTTGTGCCTTTATCAGCTAAATAAACTTATAATTCAAGAGTGGAAACATAGTTGATTGAGCAAGAAGAAATGGTGCTTAGTAATATTGTATTCGTTGTACTCGGAATCGTATTGCTTGTCAAAGGCTCAGATTTCTTTGTAAAATCTGCGGTGACGATAGCCAAAAAACTATGTGTATCAGAATTCGTAATTGGCTTAACGTTGGTTGCGTTGAGCACGTCAATTCCAGAACTTGCCTCATCTGTGATCGCTTCTTTGAAACAGCAAAGCGGCATCGTAATGGGGAATATTATTGGCTCTAATATAGCCAACATCGGATTAATTCTCGGTTTAGGCGCACTCATAGCCTCAATGAAGACAAAACCGGAGATGCTCAAAAGGGATGGCTACATCATGCTTTTTGCCGCACTTATATTTTACCTGTTTATCACCAATGGCACATTTTCGCGGGTAGAAGCGCTCTTGTTTCTTCTGTTATACGTAGCTTACACGGTGTTCTTATTTGAAGGTAAGTCTGAAATTAAAGACAACTACTTCAAAGAATTTATCAGATATTTTGTGAAACTTCAGTACTTAGAAACTATACGGAACAAAATAGAATGTAACGTCAATAAAAGAAAAAAACTACGATCTAATGAGACACAAGAGGTTGAAGTAGTGCCCAAATCAGGTCTTGTTAGAGATCTCATTATCCTTATCCTTAGCGGATTAGCGATTGTTTTGGGCGCGGACTATCTCGTGAACGAAGCGATATTTTTTGCGGAGTTTTTTGCCGTTCCCAAGACCTTGATAGGCATCACGTTAGTGGCCATTGGTACATCATTACCAGAATTGGGCGTAACGCTTTCAGCAGCAAGACAAGGACACGGACACATAGCTGTCGGCAATGTCATTGGATCAAATATCGCGAACATATTCCTAGTTATCGGCGTTTCGGCTATGATTTTCCCCTTATCCGTTATCAAATCAACGATATTGTATAGCACACCGTTCATGATATTCATGAGCATTTTGCTCTTACTATTCATTAAAAGCGACTGGAAGATAAGTCGCAAGGAAGGTATCGTCTTTCTTACCTTGTACTCCGTATTCTTAACTCTTTTGTTCTTCACGGAGGTCATATTTTAAGGTCTAAATCGGAAATAGAGACAACACAATTCATTCACGCCGGCGCACTTCTCAGGGGAACGAGATAAAGATGGTTGAATTATATCCCTTACTCGAAGAAATTGGAACGGAAGCGGAGAAGAAGGTAAAGAGCGAGTGCTCTGGCCCCTTAGGCTCGATAAAATCGCATATCTATTGTATTTTAATGCCGATGGTTCTTCAAATCCAAACTGAGAAAGAAAGTCATCATTTTATATTCCAGAAGGATGGTTCTGTCACCTTACACGAAGGTGCGCATGGTAAACCAGACGTTACATTTTCCGGCGAGCATGCAGAACTCCTCTATCTGCTACAGAATAGAGATAAAAAGAGATTTGAGCAGGATGAGCGGACAAAAAAAATTAAGATCATTTCACGCACGTTCAAAGGTAGGCAAGCGGTCATGAAATTGCGAGACCTGTTTTTATAAGCGACGTGCCATGATGGAATCGATTATAATAACTCTTTTAAATGTGTTCTTCTGCTTTTTCACTGTGGCGTCAAATCCCTCTTTTTGAGAATAAAGGAGCGTTTAGTTGCCGGACGCAATGCTTATCCACTTTTAGATATATTGGTGCAGTTAGGAAAATACTTATATATTGCGTGAGTGCCCATTTATAAGAGCAGATGCATGAAAATTATGACATTAAAAGAGAAATTCATTGCGTGGTTTCGACTCACCCGCCTCCCCTTATATACGATGGCTTTCGTCGGCTATAGTATGGGCGCGGCCGCGGCCTACGCGACTTTTCAGCACTTCAACGGGTGGGTCTACGCGCTCGGAGGTATCGGGCTTATCCTGATTATGCTCGATGCGGTGATCATCAATGAGTACGTTGATTATCCGACAGATCGTCTTAATCAGCAACGAGGCGCCTTCAACGCTGGTTCCGGCGTGCTTGTCGAAGGGAAACTGGATTTTCACGAGGTCAAGATGGGAATGCTCGTTATTGCCTGTTCAATTCCCTTCTGTGCATATGTCCTTATACGGATAGCTGACATTGTTACCGCATCTTCCATTGTCGCTCTGGTCTTCATTGGCATCTTCTTTGGATGGGGATACACTGCTCCACCGCTCAAATTTAGCTACCATGGTTTAGGAGAGTTCGCTAACAGTTTAATGCACGGTCCTGGTGTCGTTCTTGCGGGTTTCGTGCTTCAGACCAATATTTGGACAAACCCGTTACCGTGGCTCTTGGGTATGCCGTTGTTTTTTTCAACGCTCGCTGCGGCGATATTAGGGGCGCTTCCTGATTACCGGGCTGATAAGGAGGTTGCTCGGAAGACCATTCCGGTTGTCGTTGGCCCACGGTGGACATCGCTACTCGCAGTCGTTTTGATCGCTATAGCGGCGATAGGGGGCGTAGCGCTCTTATATGTACAGGTCATACCCTGGCCGGTGGGATTCGCCCTACTGATCGTTATTCCAAATGCGTTGATCCTGGAGCGTGCGGTCATACGAATGATACGAACAGCGGATTACGACAGACCAATGACTGATATTATGAAATATGCCGATTTACAAATGCTTTTCTTTGGCTTTATCCCTTTACTATCGTTCATCGTGGGATAACCAGACGTGCGAGAGAATAGAGAACTGGTGTGGTGCGAGACCCCCATATAAACCTGTCGTTCTCCCAAGACGATGAACGGATTATTCAAAAAATGCCACGCCCTGTCTCATTTTGGCTATCACATCCACCCCAAAGGGGCACCGATCCATACACTCGCCACATTCAGTACAGTCAGAAGCATGAGCGGTGAGCGCATTATAGCTCGCTCGGAGTTCCTCGGAATCACCGTGGCGTGCAGTATCGATGAGACGAATGACTTGACCCACATCGATCAGCGCGGGACAGGGGAGACAATGGCTGCAATACATACAAGTCCCTTGCAGGTTCCACCTCGAGCGAGCAAGAATTGAACTATAATCCCTCTCCTCTTCGTTCGCATCGAGAAAATGAAGAGCTGCTCTCAATTCCTCGAGATTTTTCAGCCCGGGAACAGTAGTCGAAACTCCGGGTTGTGAAAGGACGTAACTCAAACAGTGAACCGGTGTGAGTGGAAGCGAACTCGAATTGGGCGGTGCGAACAGCCACGCATTTGCGTACGGTTTCATGGCAACGAGCCCTACACCATAGCGAGCGCACACATGGTAGAGTTCCTTTCGATCAAACGCCGTTTGTTTGGCCAGAATTGCAGGGTCCAGTGTAGCAGCAACATCCCAGAAGGTCTCGATTTGCAGAGTACCGGACAACACGTCAAATGCAGGATTGATGGGGAACATCAGAACATCGATCATGCCACTCTTCACGGCCTTCATGGCTACGGGAACTTTATGCCCGCTCATACCGATGAACCGTACTTTTCCTTCTTCTTTTAGGCGCAGTGCAAGATTCAGCAGCCCACCAGCACTAATAATCTGTTCGAAATCGTCTTCTTCATCCACATAATGAACCATAAGAACATCGATGTAATCAGTATGTAAGCGTGTGAGCAGATCGTAGAAGAAGTGTTCAGACAAGTGTAAATCTCGCGTCCGAAAATAGTGGCCATCCCTTTCCGCGGACCCTAAATGCCCTGCTATGATCGCCTCCTCTCTTCTCTCTTTTAATGCCGCGCCAAAATTATCGCGATAATCAGGCAGTGAAAGAAACAGGTCAATGTAATTTACACCACGGTCAAGAGCCTCATGAACTACTGAGGTTACCGTTTCGCGCGGTACCTCGACCAGATGTTCTGTTCCCAGCCCAATTGGACAAACTTTCAGGCCAGTCTTACCAAGCGTACGATATTCCATGCTCAGCTTCGTTTCTACTAAAGAGATCGCTTCAATATAAATTTGCATCTGCACATCTTAGTGTGAATACGTCGCCTGCGTCATGCCACAGCCTTTGCAGGAATTTTTTTAAAGAAACTTTTCCTATTAACTTTTTTTACCTTTGTGGGGCTCCGCCCCATCACGGGCTCTGCCCGTGCCCCCGCAAGCCCTGGAGGGGCTTACCCGCAAGCCCTGTAAGGGCTTAGTAAAAAAACCGGGACTAAAAATAGAGTCTGATTGCAGGTATCCAGCAACTTTTCTTTGTAAAGAAAGCTTGACTAAAGAAACTTGGAAAAACCTCACCCACCTACTTTATTCCGCCCGCAGTCTAATGGCAGGTACCAAACAACCTTTCTTTGTAAAGAAAGCTTGAGCAAAGAAACTTAAAAAAGAGATTACCCCTCGACCACCTGTTTTATTCCAATCTAATCGTCGGTATCCAGTCCTCGTGTTTCTTCCCGTTCACGTCGATGAACTCGGTGCAGGTTATAACTCCGCCAGTGGTATTGTACTCTGGCGCATGGATGATCTGCGGATACGACCCGGTGCGGATGGTGTACGGGTATTCGTGCCCTCTTCAGCAGCTTGAGAGGTAAAGGACAACTGTTGCGTTACGTATTGCTAGCTAGGTTAGGGTAATCTCCG
>CAYNTR010000083.1:0-9276 GCA_964400255.1 uncultured Halobacteria archaeon | reverse complement strand
GAACACTACAAATACGGATGAACGGTACCGAATTCAGTACGAACTGTGCGTACTGCAATGGTGCTAAACTCAATGGGTCAAGTGGCTCAGATGATTTTGAAACAGGAGACGAACTGAGGCTTCAGGTAGATTGGGGACTTAAATCGAGGGATTCGATTACAGTCGTTTACACACCAACAGATGACGTATTGCAAAGAGTACAAGTGCCTTAAAGACCCCCCGAACCATCAGACCCAAAGCGGCTGGGTTGAAGGGTGGGTGTAACGGCGTAAAAGCGAAAGATTTATCAATACATTCTGAGAATGAGAATTAGCATGAAACTTAAAGAAGAGTTGGTAGAGGACGCGCATGTGTTCTTCCACCCCGTACGATATAGGATAGTAGAGCTGCTTGCGGAGAAGCCGATGCACATTAATGCGATAAGCATCGCGATGGGAGTAGAAAGACGGCTGGTTACTTACCATTTAGAGATGCTTGAGGAATTTGGGTTCCTTACCAGTAAGTACGTAATATCTGAAGAGAAGAAGTCAAGGGGCAAAGCGCTACGGATATACACGGTGACTGATAAAGTAGCGAAGGTGATTTCTGAGCTGAAGAAAGAGCTTTGACCTCTCTCTGTCATCTGAATAACCACCGAACCCGAAACCCGAATCGGCTCTGGAAGAAGCTGAAGTAGCAACAGGATAAAAAAACCCAAAAATTGATCTCTTAGGATAGAGAATAGAAAGTTAGCTGTGGGGGTGACTACAAATGTATGCTGAACTCTCGAATAAACTAAAAGTGGCTTTGGGGCTCGAAAGTTCTCCGATTGCTCTTTCGTTCTCTGCCGAAGCCCCTGAAGGCGTTGAGCAGTTGAAAGGCAGAATGAGGCTCTGTCAAATGCTCGATAAAGTGAGGCTGGAAGGAGAATCGTTCTATACAGACTCCGAGAACCACGAATGTGATGGAGGCGCTTATAGCTGTGGGTTGATACTGCCGAGCGAACGGCTGAAGACCGGTGAGTTCCTTGCCAAGGATTTGGGTCTCTTTGGCTCGAAGAGCGCTGCGAGGAGATTTATCAGCGCGATTCCGAGAATAGAATTCGGAACCGTTAAAGTGGTCTCTTTTTCACCGCTGGAGAAAGCAACATTTGAACCGGACGTGTTGTGGTTCTCATCTGCACTGCGAAGCAAGGAATGAAAATAGCAGAGGCAGTTGCATACGAATCAGGTAAGAATACAACGGGCTTAACAGGGCCTCCAATCTGTTCAGGAGTGGTTGCTTTCCCGTTTTTGACCGGAGAAGTTGTTTATAGCCTGGGTGATCTTGGTGCACGAAGGTTCATGAAACTCAAAGATGAGGATATTTTCGTTGGGATCCCCGCAGAGCTATTGCCCGATATCGTGGAAAATCTTGGAAAACTGAGATTTGCGTGAACCTCCCTTTTTCTGTGCTTATATATCCTACATGGGAATCATAGAACCCGCGCTGGGCGAAGAAGCGAAGAAAGCTTTGGATAACGTAGCAAAGACGATCGATGGAATAGTTGCATCGATGCAGAAGGGTACGTAAAGGGTTATCGCGGCATAACCGTAAGAAAGAGTCGCAGGGCCTCTTTCAATTTTTTATTTTACCGTCAATCAAGGTTTCTAACTGCGGAGGTGCAATGTTGTTTTTTTTAACTATGCTGGGAATTGTAGGGCTGAGTCTTCGGCCTTGAAGACTACCTTCCCTTCCACTATGGTTACTTCGGCCTTGCTATTCGAGAGTTCTTCTAAGGATGCTTTGTCTAAGTCTTGAGACCATACAACCATGTCGGCTAGTTTCCCCTCTTCGATCGACCCTCGGAGATTCTCCTCGAATGCCGCGTATGCGGAGCCCATGGTGTGAGCTCGCAGGGCTTCCTTCATCGAGATGCACTGCTCTTGCCCAACGGCTTTATTCTCGAGTGTCCAGCGGCTCGTGGCGCCGATGAGAGCCCAGTTAGGCTCTATCAGAGGTGTTGCCGGGACATCACATCCAAAGGCAAGCAGGATTCCCTTGTCAAGCATCTCTTTAAGCGGCATGAATCGCTTCATTTGCGCTTCACTGGCTCCTTCCTCCTCATACTGGGCACCAAACATGGATATCCACTGAGGCGATGTGGAGACGACAACGCCCAACTTCTTTATTCTCTCCAGGGCTTCAGGGGTTGGGAAGATCACATGTTCCAGCCTGTGTCTGGGATCCGGTCTTGGGTCTTTTGTCATGGCGTATTCAATTGCGTCCAAAGCCATGTCTATAGCCTTGTCACCGCCTACATGGAAGGAGACCTGGTAGCCCTGCTTGTGAAACATGGACATAATCTCGTTCAAGGTTTCCTGTGTGTGGTAAAGATAGGAATGCTGGGAAATAAGCACATTTCTGTCATACATGAGAAGTGTACCGGCTCCTGCGCCTCCATCAACGGCCAGCTTCCATCCCGCGGAATTATAGTGGTCCCCCTTCCAGTGGTCAGCCATGTCCAGTTTTGCCCTGGCATCTTCCCGGGATTGCACGTAGAGCAGCATGTAGACGTTGAGGGGTAGGTTGCCTTCTCTGGCCAGATCCATGTAGAGTTTGACATGCTGAGGGCCGGCTACGATGACATCCTGGATACTTGTATAACCTGCCTCGAAACATTTCTCTGCCCCTTTGAGGATGAACCCCTTCTGGTCTTCTTCTGTCACACCGCCGTATCCCGGGACCAAAGGCCTCACCAGGTCGATGGCTGGGTAATGGTACAGGAAACCCGTGGGCTCACCAGTAGAGGCGTCCTTATCGATAACTGCACTGTATGGGTTAGGTGTATCCTTAGTAATTCCTGCCAAGCTCAAAGCACGGCTGTTTACCACAGCAAATTGACCCGAGCTGTGAAGCAAGAAAACGGGATTTTCGGGGGCGAGCTCGTCAAGCTCCCATGGGTTCGGGGGGTCTATGCAGATGAAGCCCTGGTTCCCAGTGATCCATTCCCCTTGGCTTGCTGTTTCCAATTTTTCCTTTACCTTTTCAATAAGGTCCTGCCTCGTCTTCACTGCGGGAAATCGTATATCGATAAAATTGTCCTGGAACTGCTTCCCATAGTAGTGCATGTGCAGGTGAGAATCGACAAACCCAGGCGTGACCGTCTTTCCCTTCAGGTCCACCGCCACTCTTGCGGGGCCACGCAGCTGCTCGAGAGTTTTGTATGATCCCGTTGCAACTATCTTGCCGTCTTTGACCGCGACGGCATCGGCGACGCTGTCTTCAGGGTCGACGGTGAGGATCTTACCATTCATCAAAATCAGGTCGGCATGCTCATAGTCTTCAGGGAGTACTGCCGTGTCTCGTGATTCTTCAGGGGGGAGCACTGCCGGTTCTCGTCGACGCGTGAAGATTCCATAACCTACACGAGCGGCTATCGCCGCTACGGCAAATCCAATGAGATACTTCAGAAACCTTCTTCTCGAAAAGCCCGCTGTCCGCTCCTCCATGTGTCATCACCTCTGGGGTGCTTTATCTCATTCGTTCCCTTATTCTATAAATTTTTCTGAAGTTCACCAAGAGCATTCCTCCTGGCACTTAGTTCGGCTTAGTAAAAAGATACGAGCGAAATCATGATGAAAAAAATGCACGAAATAACAACAGGGGTGCAGCTTTTTTTATACTATAACAACTCCCTACGTAAGCGACAAACCCGGAAGTAATAGAAAAACTAAGTCAACGCCAGCGCTTGATCCAGATCAGCTATGATATCTTCTGCATCTTCGACGCCTACAGAGATCCTCACCATATTATCGGTTATCCCCAGCTTCAGCCGCTCCTCTCGGGCTATCGTCGCGTGAGTCATCGATGCGGGATGTTGAATCAGGGTATCAACGGCTCCGAGGCTCACCGCCAAAGTACAGAGCTCGACGTTGTTCATGAGTTTGCGACCCGCTTCCATACCGCCCTTAATGCCAAACGAGATCATGCCGCCAAATCCACTCATCTGCTTCCGTGCAATTGCATGCTGCGGATGACTGGGCAATCCCGGATATCTGACCCACTCGATCTTGGGATGCGCTTCCAGGAACTGTGCCACGGCCATCGCATTGCGTGCGTGCTTCTCCATTCTCAGATGGAGCGTCTTCAATCCTCTGATACACAACCACGCCTCAAGTGGGGCCAGTGTTGCTCCCGTGGTATGAACGATGTGCTTCATGCTTTTGATAAATGCTTTGCTCCCGACAACGACGCCCCCTAAAAGATCCGCGTGGCCACCAATGTATTTCGTACTGCTGTGGACAACCGCATCCGCGCCCAACGGTAACGCTTTTTGAAAATACGAGGTGGCAAAGGTATTGTCCACGATCGAAAGCGCACCGATCTCTTTGGCCAGTTTCGATATCTCTGCAATATCACAGATGGTCAATGTGGGGTTCGCGGGCGTCTCCATAAAGATCATCTTCGTATTCTTCCTCAAGTGGCTCTTTACCTGTTCGAGATCCGAGGTATCGACCAAACTGACCTCGACCCCGAACTTGGTGAGAATAGTGGAGAACAAGCTGTAGGTGGAGCCGTAGAGTATATTACCGGATAAGAGATGATCCCCTTTCTCTAATTGAGAAAGAGCAACCGCAGTTATAGCAGCCATGCCAGAAGCGAAGCTTTGACCGGTCTCCGCGCCTTCAAGAGCCGCGACTTTCTCGACAAAAGCGGCATGCGTGGGCGAGTTCGGCATTACGCGCATATACGTATATCCTTCCTCTTTGCCTGCAAACCGTGCCGCGCCCTGCTCAACAGACTCAAATACAAAGGTGGATGTTTGATATATCGGCGTTGTATGCGCTCCATACGAAGGATCTGGCGCCTCTCCTGCATGAACACATAACGTACCAAATTTCAGTTCCTTTTTCATCGCCACCGACCTCCCATCTTTATTTCGATATTAACCATTTGAGCACGTTACCATAAATAACAGATCGGAGGCCGCTCAGGTACCCGGCAATCGAAGCTTCAGAAGCTGTGAATGCATACAGCACTCGAATGGGTTTGAGATCCGAAATATGCACATCGAACCGCACTTACTCTTTAAACCGCACGAACCTCCGTGGTACATCTGCGAACTTGGGATGATGGATATAGTCCATAGCAGTGCCTGTAGCTTTGTCAATCTGCATCCACTCAATCAAGTCCTTAAACGTGCCTCCCGCTAACCCGTCGGCGACCATCGCATAGCCCTGTGCAGTTTCTTTCGTCTTCGCCGCGCCCTCTAAGAATCCTAACGGTCGCACTTCTGCGTACTCAGCCAGTCGCATTATCAACTCATCGGTTATCTCTTTTATCTTCGTCCACCGGCCGGAAAGCAGAATTTCCTTTGGCTTTTTTACCGAGACCGTCATCTCGGCAACTGCTTTTTCGATCCCCTCCATCATCGCGTTAAACGCAATCTCGTTCTGCTCATCTTTACGGCTCACAAATGCGTCAGGATCCATTTCGCCGGTAACAGAGATCACGCCGCCCTCGAAGGTGTCTTTCCGTTCCCAATTGCCAACGAGCTGCACCAGCTCGCCATCGACTGCGGAAAGCGTTAAATACCCGATACCGGGGAAGTTCGTGCCGCCAATGCCGTCCACAATGCGGCCGCCTTCAACGCCGATGACCGCATTGTAGCCGAAGCCAACTTCAACGAGGATGAATGAGACGTCTGAATACGAGATGGCTAATCGTCTCGATTGATCGTGAACACCAAGCACGGTCACCGCTAACTTGTCCGCAGTGCCCATATCCAACCTGTTAATCTTCCGGTGATAGGGTACGGTCGGCAGTTCGATCACGCCCGGAATGAACATCACTGGGAATTGCTCGCGCTTCAGCCAGACCGAGAAATCGGTCATGTTCTTGTAGAGGATCGCGCCAAAGATGCCTTCCTCTATCCCCTTCAGGATATCCGCTTTCGTCGTCAGCAGAATGTAATTGTAATACCACTCCTCGAAGATGCGTTCCGGGATCTCATCGATGCGTGTGGGCTCAACGCCATAACCCGAAGGTCCGGCAATGAGATTTACGGGGAACGTTTCCTGGATCGCCTCGTTTATCTGCTCCGGATTGCTTGCTAAGTCAACGTTATCCAGCGGATTCTCATAATACACGTTGCCATCCTCAATCGCACATATATCCATACTCTTCGTGCCGGGATCAATACCTGCTGCTCGCGTCATAATAACACCTCTCTTTCAAATTTACTCCGTCAGTACACATCTTCGGTACTAGCATAAATAGCATGCAGGTTTTAATGCAGAATGTCCTTACGGCACAACTTCATTTCCTCTTCTGAAATCTTTTGGAAACATTTATATGATGCAATCAAATACTCGTGTACACAAGTGAACACTATGCGAGTTACGATTTCTGCGCCGGCTAGACTCCATTTAGGCGACCTAGACCCGTTTGCACTTGGGAGATTTGGTTATGCGCCCGTTCTCGCCATAACGGAGCCGAGAACCGTCATCGAGGCTGAAGATGCCGATACTCTTGAAGTTAACGGATTTGAGGTGGATGATGCTCGAACCTACGCTGAGCGGGTCTTGGACGCGTTCAATCTCAGGGGCGCAAAGGTTACTGTTAAAGCTGCAGCACCACGAAACCAGGGCTTTGGCTCAACAACGCAACTCAGCCTCGCCGTGGGACGAGCGGTAACAGAGGCACATGGTCTTGATGTGCCGCTCATTGAGTTGGTGAAAGCGCTCAAACGCACCTCAACGGGCGGAATATACCCCTTCCAATTGGGTGGCTTCGTCGTGGCCGGTGGATTCCCTGTGAAACCTGGCGAGCGAATATGGTTGAGAAAAGAGACGCTGATTCCGCCCTTAATCTTCCGTTCTGACTTTCCTGAAAATTGGCGGTTCGTCTTAGCTCGGCCCTTGGTGGCACCGAAGAGTCCGGATAAAGAATCGGAAGAGGAAGCTTTCAGCACATTGCGTGACCGAAAGCCGCCTGAGGAGCTCATTCACAAAGGGTATTTCGTCCTCGCGGCAAAACTCTTACCCGCACTGCTTGAACGAAATGCAGAGGCTTTCGGTAAAGCGCTCACCGAGATCCAGATGACCGTTGGCCGTATCTATCAACCGGTACAGGAGCAGATCTTCAATCCCGCATCCCAGTGGCTTATACCAATTCTCAATCGAAGCGGTGCCTTGGGTATTGGCCAGAGCTCGTGGGGGCCGACCGTCTACGCCTTCACGGATAGTCCGGCGAGTGCGCAGAGCATTGCTGAGGTGTTAGAAGCGGAAGCACGGGAGAAGGCTGAGGTAACAATCGTTGGCGCGGACAACCGAGGTGCACGGATCGAAGCCGTTTAAAGCTCCATCTTCATTGCTCGCAGTTTCTTGCGTATGCTCTCCTCTGCATTAAAGCCAGGCCAGCGCACATAGTCTAAAACAGTGCCTTCCGCACCGTGCAATTCGAGGACGTCAATTAGGTCGGCGTACGTACCACCCGCGAGGCCGCTAGCGATGAGCGCTGCACCTTGCGCAGCCTCTTTGCTCTTATTCGCATAGCCTTCAACCTGTCTTACGGGAATGCCGTACCTTTCAAGGCGCTCGACCAGGCTTGCATACATCTTAGGAACCCGTGTGAGACGACCCGAGAGGATTATTTCCTTCGGTGTTTCTTCAAAAACCGTGAGTTCCATCGCTACCGCCTTTACAGAATAAAGGAATTATGCACGTGAGAATCACCCGACATAGACCTGCTACAAATGGAATCGCTGAGAGGTTCATAGGAAGATTAAAAGAGATGCTGACAGAGAGGGAATGGATGAATGGAGAAGAGTTAAGGATGATTTTGGAAGAAATCATCGCAGAATACAATGATGCCCCGCATCAAGGGTTGGATGGTCTATCTCCAAACGAGTGCGAGAGGAGACTTATGTGTGTGGCATCAGGTTGATCATAACAAAACTTCTCCAATTTTCTTAGTATTGCAACGCCCCGGTCATGTGATTTTTTCTGCGGATGTTTCTCACTTTCGAAATACTCGGCTGTTAACGTTGTGGATCTTGATATCATGAGCACGAGAATCATCTAGAGGTCGACGCAATCACAAAGCTTTTATGACCTGCAAGACAACTATTATGGGATCTCTATGGTTTTTGAACGTATGCTGAGGCGGGATATGAAGTGGCTCCTGATCATCTCCTTCGTGTTCATTCTGCTCTTACCCCAAGCACAGGCACTGCAGATACTCTCGGGTGATAACATATCGGTCGATTCACCCATGGACGATGATGTGTTTGCTGCGGGTAATACGATAACGATCAACGCGCCCGTTGCGGGAGTTGTCCTTGCAGGTGGCACTATTATCATCAACGCACCGGTAAGCGGAGATATGTTTGCTGCGGGTGGGGGGATCGAAGTTAATGCTGATGTAGGCGGAAAAATCGTGGCTGCAGGTGGCGAGATAGATCTAAAAGGTGCTGCGAAGAATGCGGTACTCGCAGGCGGCACCGTAACCATCTACCCTGACGCAGTTATTAGCCGAGATGCAGTCATTTCGGGCGGTACGGTTTCCAATGCTGGTACAATTATCGGGAACTTGACCGTACGAGCCGAGCAATTCCAGAATACCGGTACTGCTGGCCATGTGGATTTTCAACAAACAGAAGGTCTCCAAGGGTTCCAAGAAGCAATGAATGTCGTTCACCTTCTTATGATTATTGGATTCCTCATACTCGGTATCATTCTGCTCAAGGTATTCCCTGCTCAATTCGTGAGCGTTGAAGAGGAAGTACGAAAATCACTGTTGAGAGACACCGTCGTTGGATTTGCGCTTATCATCGTCTCAATACTTGCGATTTTCATACTTGCGATAACCGTCATTGGCTTTCCCGTTGCAACAGTTCTGGGCATGCTGTTTATCATTGCTCTGATGCTCTCCAGTCTGGTTGTCTCATTCGCCCTCGGCAGAACGATTGTTGACGCGCTCAGCATTAAGACCAATGATATTCTGATTTTTATCCTCGGTTTCGTCATTGTAAGCCTCCTCTTCAGAATTCCCTACGCAGGGTGGTTCATACGCATTGTAGCCCTGAGTTTAGGATTTGGTGCGATTATGTATGCCGTGCGTAACAACTGGCAGCGCATAACGAGCCCTTCTGCATGAGAGGTGCAATGTTAACCCCTCTATGTTTTCGTTTCGCCTTTCACGAGGATCAGCGATTCGCAGGTCACTCAGAAAGAGTAAACCCATACCCCTCTTCTCGGTCCAGTACTTCCGAAACCATAGGGTTCCGAACACCAGACCCTCAACTTAGTATCG
>CAYNTR010000082.1:0-9735 GCA_964400255.1 uncultured Halobacteria archaeon | reverse complement strand
CCAGAGGCCTAAAGACCGCACGAAGCAGAAGGCAACCTATTCTGGCAAGAAGAAGCCAAAAGGAGGGGTTTTGACGGATGCAGAGAAGGCGCGGAATAAGGCCATCAGCGGCTTCAGAGTCCTGGTAGAGCACGCAATCGGCGGCTTGAAGCGATTTGGGATAGCTACCGCGAAGTGCCGTAACAAAGACGGCCAGTTTAATGACAGAGTTATGGCGATCTCATGTGGATTGTGGAACTATCACTTGAAGTGCTGTTGAATCCGTAGTTGGATGCTAATGCTAATTCGTTCGGGGCTTATTATTTCGCAATAAGTCTATTGATGTAATTTTCAATGAGCTCTGTGTCGTCAAAAAACTTCTGCCCCGCTGCAAATTCACTGCTCATCCTATCCACATCCATCCTCTTTTCGTGGGTGAAACAAGTCCATAAGCTTCGAGGCTCTCGAGCTGTCTAGATATTGCTTTTACAAGATCGCTTTCTCTAGGGTCGATACCAAGAGTGTTCAACAAGTCATCACTGTCCACCACAACTCGCCTTTTTAAAACATCGATCAGCTCTTTGTCGAATTTCCGTACCCCTTCAAATCTTTCTTCTAAAAAGGTCTCAGCACGGTATCTTCTGAGTTCATTCTCTAGTCTCTCTATTACAATTCTCTTCTGTCGATTATCCTCTCTCAGCTCCTTTAATTCGTTTCTTAATTCGCTGATCTCCTTTACTAAGTCACCGCGGGGTTTATAGATTGGATCGTCTTCTTGTTGTAGCGAATTTTCGACATGCTCGATAACAAACTTTGAAATGGAAGCGCCTTGCTTCTTTGCTCGCTTCTTCCAATCCTTAACCATATCATGAGAGGGAAGATAGACGTAAATAGACCGCTCTTTGATGGTTTCAGTCTTCTTCTCTCTATCGTCTTCTTCTTTTCGCACCATACTCTAATATGGTGTGTGATTATACATAAATTTACTGGTAAAAAAGTGCGCCGACCGGGATTTGGACCCGGGTTATAAGCTTGGCAAGCTTATGTGATACCAGGCTACACCACCGGCGCATGTTTCCTTATTCTCTTTACTTACTCTATTATAAACTCTTCTCCGTTGCTCGGCGCTATTGCCTCGCACCCAAATTTATCCCTTGCCCACGTTGCGAACTCTCCCGTATGTTCGCCATGAACCATAAATACAATTTCCGTGCCAGTTCTGCAAAATCGTGACACGATTTTCTTCAGTTCTGAATCGCCTGCATGAGCGGAAAAGTCATAGTACTCAACACCGGCATTCACCTTCACTATCTCTCCGTTTGTCTCCACACATCCTTCGTCTATCAATCGTCGTCCATTTGTCCCCTCTATTTGATAACCTGTGAGCAATACTTTACTCCTGGGGTCGTCATGTATCTTCTTCAAATAATACAGCACGGGTCCACCGTTGAGCATTCCGGCAGTCGTGACAATTACCGAGGGTTCAGAAATGGCTTTCTTGCGCCTCTTTGAGTTGACAAATTGAGCATCGTTAAAAGCAGCAGTCAGTGCCGCTATATCTTTCACAGATGTAGGATGGTTTTTGAACAGATTAAAAACGCTCAATCCCATGCCGTCGACATAAGGTGTAAGGCCATACGAATGCAAGATCATTACTACCTCCTGCGTTCTGCCGATAGCAAAACAGGGCACGATGGCATTGCCGCCCGAATCTAAAGTCTCTTTAATGGAGTCTATAAATTCGCGCTCCAATTCCGGTCGATTTCTATGGTCTCGATTGTAATAGGTGCTTTCGATGAAGAGTATATCGGAAGTCGGGAAATCAGCGGGAACAGCGCTTTTCATCAAACGAGTCATACCCGTTTTTATGTCTCCCGTATAAAGCAAGCTTATATCTTCCCGCTCTTTTCTCAGATACACCGATGAACTCCCGGGTATGTGTCCCGAATTATGGAATTCAAACTGATATTCAGAGCCGTTTAAAGGATATCGCTCACCATACACGACGGTTTCGGTGCGTTGATCCAATTTTCTGATTTCCGCTTCTCCAAAGAAGAGAAAGCCCTGCTCTTTTCCTACTTTTATCGTATCTCTCCCCAGAAGTTTGGTCAAATCCCGCGTCACCGGGGTCATATACACCTTCGGCGCATGATCTCCCGCCATCAAACTCGGCACCATGCCCGAATGATCGAGATGCGCATGTGAGAGGAGCACGGATTTTGGTGAAATCCTGCCGTTATTCAAGGGTATTTCAGGCGGGTCTGAGGGCCTCAATCCATAATCGATGATAATTTTATCATCCACTAAAATCGCAGAACGCCCTACTTCGTTACAACCTCCGAGGAATCTTATTTTCATGTTATGATATTTCTTCCGCACGTGGTAGGGTCGCGATACTTCTTTCGGTCTTCGTTATCTCGACCCGACGCACGGGATAAATCTTCTTCGCAACCTTATAGATGTCAGACGACAATTTTCCCAATATTATCTCCTGCAAATATTTGTTAAATTCTAAACTATCTGCGCGGCTTCTAATGACACTCTCCATTATCTTTCGGATCTCTCGTACCTGCGCTTCACTAGCCTTTTTAAGCGTGAAACATGAGGATTTTACCCGTATATTCTCCCCATCCTTTGTAACGACCTCGATATTGGAATCGACCTTCGAACTCCTCCTCCGGGCCAAACTCCGCAGATAATCACCATCTATCCTATGACCAGTGAAACGGGTATACGCGTTAGTATGATCCACATCGTAGATCTCGAGCAATAATTTCAAATTTGAATTCTTTATCAGCTTACCGGTGAGGTCATCTACCGTCATCTCGACCCTTCTTCCGATCAACTTGGATGGATCGTCTGCTACCGTATCCCCCGCTTTTACGTCACCAAACATCTTCGGTGCTAACACGGTATACCATTCTTTCGCTTTCCACTTATCTTTCAGCCTTTTCTTCGCCAGTTCTGCTCACGCTCCTTCTTGTTTCGTTTCTTATTAAAAATGATACTACCATAAAAACCTTATTCATCTCCGGGTGAGATAATTCCAAACAGATTCAAACAACTTCTTTCCATCTCCGTATGTATCCTCAAACCCTTTCCCTTCGCGCTCTTCCCCTTCTCTCGATTTTCGTGACCATTCTGAGTCCAGGAACGAATAGAACGCTCTTTCTGGGTGCGGCATTAATCCTAATACCGTGCCTTCAGGGTTACAAATCCCCGCGATGTTATTGAATGACCCGTTAGGATTCCACGGATAGGGAGCATAGTTGCCATCGGGATCGACATAACGAAAGACGATCTGGTCGTTATCCTCCAGGAGCTTGAGATACTCCTCTCTCTTGTGTTCAGCAATGAAAAACTTACCCTCGGCATGCGCGCATGGCATCTTGAGAACGCTCCCCTTCTTTATTCCCCGTGTGAACACACAGTTTCCGTTACTCTCAAGCTTTATTAGTGTCGGGCGGCATTCGAAGCGCGCGGAATCATTGGTTGTCAAGGCTGCTTGTTGCACCCCGAGTTCGTCAGGAGTTCCAAATCCGGGAAGTAGACCCATCTCAACTAAGACTTGGAAGCCGTTGCAGATCCCTAATATAGGCTTCCCAGTCTTGATAAATGCCGTGATTTCTTTGCCCAATGTCCCTTTTATCCGTGCAGCCAGTATTGCGCCTGCACGGATGTAATCGCCGGATGAAAAGCCACCGGGTATCACGAGCGCATCATATTCCTCTAAATTCCGCCGTTCACGCTCTTTCACGGCACCAGTTAATTGCTTCAAGTGCACGATCTCTGCCGATGCACCGAGCCTTTGAAAAGAGAGACACGTTTCGTATTCGCAATTCGTGCCTTCTATCCGTAATATGCATATCTTCGGGTTCATAGAGCCAGTAACACCCCGACTATCGTTTTACCATCCCGTATCTCACCTGCTCTTATCCGGTCCTGTACCTCCTGTAACTCCACGGAATGTATCGGTAGTTCAGCCTTCACCGTAGAGACCTCCGTTAGCCCGCCTGCTTTGAAGATATGAATTACTTCACTGCTATAACCGGGAGAGGGATAATATTCTGTCAATTTCTCCCATTGTGACGCGTGATAGCCCGTCTCCTCGATGAGTTCCCGCTTGGCGCATTCCTCAGACGATTCGCCTTCCTCAAGCGTGCCTGCAGGTATCTCCAGCGTTGTACGTCCAATGGCTGTCCGGAATTGCTCGACTAACAAAATCTTATCGTTTAAGAACGGAACGATAGCAGCGGCACCGGGATGCACGAGAATTTCACGCTTTTTTTGCCGCCCGTCAGGTAACGAAACGGTATCGAGCCGTAATTGAACCACTTTGCCTTTGTAGAGCTGCTCACTCTCAATGGTCTCTTCTTCCTTCATTCATCCTTCAACCTCGAATTTTGATATGTCTAGGATCCAATATCCATCTTTCAGTATCTTTTCGCTCTTGATTATTCTTATCCGATTTTTGAACAGGGGTCCATCAATCACGAAGGTGTGATATTCACCGTGTTCACCACAGAGATCGAGTCCCTTATGAAACGTTCGTAAATCGCGAACAAATTGTTTGTCTACCCGTCGTCCAAGCCACTCGCTGTCAAATAAATCTGCTTTCGCACTAATTACAATCGCCTCAAATCCTGCATCGATAAAATCTGATAGAATGTGCTCAGAGTCGCGGTTCCAGAGTGGTAATAGCAACGCAATGCCCAAATCATTGCAAATCCGCTCCACCAACTTCCTATGCGTTCCTATATGGCCAAATACCGCGCCATGTATTTCTGCACCAGCTTCATTCAACCTGCGTATCGCGTTCTTAAATTCCTGTTCGTACGATCGGAAATCTAATTGAAGAATGGGAATGCCAAGCGCTTCTGATTGCGCAGACAGCAGGTCTTGATTCATATTATGAGACCCTGTTTTCTTCATATCTCTAAAACTCAAAAGATAAGAGACATCGAATCCTTCCAAGATTGCGTTATAGCACGCAAAACAACCATCTTTTCCGCCCGTCCACGAAACGACAATCTTGTTCTTCTTCGTCGTTTGTAAGGAGGTCTCTGTTTTCATGCTCGTGTCCATTTGTACTATAAAACGTTTATCAAAAACATATTCCTCGACCTGTTCGTGGGTGAGAACGATAATTTTGGTGGACTATAATCTTCTCGTCGCGAGAGTATGAAACCGAGCGGAGAACGATAAATTTACTCCTCATTCAGAATTTCATGCACCTTCTCTGCCAGCAATTTATTGATGACCTCGCCATCAACCTTTCCCCGCAACTCCTCCATTACGATGCCCATCAATGGTCCGACCGCCCGTGCCCCTTTCTCTTTGATAAAATCCCTCTTTGCCTGCACGGTAACCTCTATGAGCTTCTCTACCTCAGCCATATTGATGCTCAGCCCCATTGCTTCTATCGCTTGACTTACCGTAAGCTCAGGCTTGCTCGCCAGGAATCGCACGATCTCGGGCACCGCCTCCTTCGCAAACGCATTCGCGGAGAGATGCTTGAATGTATCCATGAAGTGGTGGTCTTCCAACGATTCTACATCTATTTCATCGTGAACCAATTCAGTTAACGTGTCCGTCAGTGTTCTGACCACCAGCGTTGCGGGTATTGTTTTATACGCGTCCATTATGCGTTCGAAGAGCGAGAAATTAACGTTTCGTGCGATTTTATCCGCGAGTTCATCGTGTAGGCCAAAAGTATCTTTGTAGCGCGCTTTCCGATGCTCGAACGTCTCGGGGAGATTGGCTTTTATAAAGCCCAGCCTTTGCTCCTCTATCTCAGCTGGCGGCACATCGGTTTCCGGATACATCCGTGCGGCACCAGGGAGTGGTCGCATATACGCGCTGCAGCCATTGGGCAACGCTCTCCTGGTTTCTTTTGGTATCTCACGCAGCGCATCGTCCGCCCTTTCCAGCACGGCTTTCAATGCTTTATCTGCACGCACTTGTCTCGCAGCTACGATCACCACGCAATCAGCATCAGCAGCGTTAAAGGCTTTCCTCAGCTGCTCCACTTCGTTCTCCGTGATACCATAAGCCGGAAGTTCATCGGTGTGCATCAAACCTGCACCATATTTGGCCGCGAAATCTGCTAATTCAGTACCAAATCGTCTTCCCGGTTGAATTTCTGTTCCCAGAATACCCGCAAAACCACGCAGACATACTCCGAATACGTTACCTTCAGCTTTTTTGATGACCCGCGACGAAGTGGCCGCGAATATGCTTGATACATCTTTAATTTGGTAATCAACCAGTGCCTGTCTTTTATTCAACTCCTCTTTGAGCGCTATGAGCTTTAATTGGCGAACTATCTCATTTCTCACGATGTCATCGATCATTCTCAAATTCTGCACGCCCTTGATCTCCACACGAGCGCCTGCTTCGATAGAGATGTTGATGTCCTGCCTGATCGTTCCTAATCCCCGTTTCACCTTGCCGGTGGAGCGTAATATCATACCGAGCTGCTCAGCTACCGTTATCGCCTGCTCTGGTGTCCGTATATCCGGTGCCGTGCCTATTTCAACGAGTGGTATGCCCAACCGGTCCAACGAATACCCAACGGCGGCACGGTCTTCTGTCTCTATTTTCTGAGCGGCATCTTCTTCGAGGCAGAGCGAATCCACTCTAACGGGCCCCTCCTCTGTCACGAGCAACCCATCGGTCGCAATTAACGCAGTTCGTTGGAATCCACAGGTGTTCGAACCGTCAATAACAATTTTGCGCATGGTATGAATCTCGTCCAACGGATTCATGTTCAGGAGAAGTGCCACTTCCAGAGAAATGTCAATGGCTTCCCGGTTCAATTCACTCGGCGGTTCCTCGTCGTTTTCTACCAGACACGTGCTGTCATAGCCTTTATACAGGAACGTCCTGCTGTATTTCGCTTCCTCACGAGCAGCTTCGTCCAGTTCGCCCATTTCACTCTTTGAGGCTCTCAGATACCGATTAAACGAGAACGTTGAGTCCTTCTTGTCCCGCAGGGTGGTGCGGCATTGACAGAAGAGTTTCGTTTTCGTGTCCAGCTGCTGGTGGATCTCCAGGCCTGCTTTGAGACCAACTTTAGAATAATCTAGTTCCTCAGCCATGGCTCTTCTTGCCTTGCATAGTTATGCGATTAAATAAATTCAATAAACTCTCTACTAGTATTAATAGTACTGAATAAAGCATTCATACGATAATCGGCTTAAAAGAAGAGCCCTGTTTTTTATGCGTTACCCATGAACGAGAAAAAGGAAGAGCACAAGCGAGCGAAATGGACGAAATTTTGCCCGAAATGCGGTAGACAAACTGATGAATTTTTCGATTCGGTGTGTAAAGACTGTTTCAGAGAGGGAATAACGCTTCTTGAGCCTCGGGACTTAGAGGTAAGTTTAAGTGTGTGCCCGCTTTGTGGCTGTTACTTTAAAGGAAAAGAGCAGACGACGATCGAAGCAGTGGCTGAGGATTCGGTACGGAAAGCATTGAGAAGGAAGTTTGGTTCTGACTGCCCCGTTGAGATATTGGACTTGAACACAGAGTTCAAAGAGGGTGAACGGAGAGCACGGGTTGTTCTTGCTGTAAAGGCGGAGATTAACGGTGTGGATATTGTAGAGCGAGGTGAAGGAGCAGTTATTTTGAACCGAGAGACCTGTGAACGGTGCAGCAGGATAGCAGGTGGGTATTATGCGGGTATCGTGCAAATACGGGCAGATGGTAGAGTTCCAACGGATGAAGAACTCCGTAGAGCGGAGGACATCGCATATGCCTCTTTAGGCGAGTCGGATTTCGTGTCGAAAGAACAGCTGTTGAAAGAGGGGCTCGATATCTATGTCAGCAGCATGGAATTCGGTCGTCGGATTTCACGGGAGATCGTGAAGAAATTGGGTGGGAGTTTTTCAGAAAGTCAGAAATTGTACGGCCGGAAAGACGGCAGGGACATCTACCGGGTTACATTTTTGATACGACTCCCGGGCTTCAAGGAAGGCGAGGTCGTCGAACTTGGTGATAAACGGATTTCAGTGGAGAACGTTGTAACGGGAAAAGGAATTGAATGCGTGGACGTGAACACGGGCGAGCGGGTATTCCTGAGTAAAAAAGAGCTGATGAAAGCGAAACGGGTCTAATTATTATTGCCGTGGGGTTTACTCACGACTTTGCAATCGCTGTAAGGCCGTATTTATGCTAGAAAGTAGGTGATTTTTAAGCTCACATACAAAATGAAGTCGAAAGCTATTTATCTCCCGCAGCGTTTGTTCGTGTGTAAAAGGAGGTTAAAAAGAAGAAGAGATGACAAGAAGAAATAAGAAGCTGGCGATTTTGCTGATTACAGCATTCTTTTTTGCTAGCTGTGCGCTCCTCTGTGGGCCTGCGGCAGGCTCAAGCGGCGCGAGTTACGACGTTTATGTGAAGACCTCAGGTGGATGGGCGTTGCAAGAAGAGCTGCAGTTCTCAAAGTATTATTCAACGATTTCAATAGATTTAGCGGGTGTGTTACCGGATAGTGACGGCGAATACAAGGTCAGGATCTTCCAACACGGGGGTATCGCAGCACATATCGATTATATCGCACTTTCTTCTCCTGACGGAACTCCGATCCCACCGACGTCTGCGACCTGTATCAATGATGGAAGTGACGTGTTACGGAAAGTCCTGTATCAGGACAATGATGTTGCCGACGCATGGGAAAAGACTATAGAGGTTACGTGGTCGGGCGGTATTTCTTCACCGGTATTGCTGTTCACCGCAAATGAAGAAGCATACTCGACGGGCGCACCACTGCTCACGCCCCGTCCCATGATTCCCGAGTTGATGATGCCTTACACCATCCAAAATAACGGCGTTATCGTCGTGGACGGCGTGCCTGATGCGCTCGGTGAGGCTGACTTCTCCGATTACTGGATGCCAGCCAGCGGCCATCCTAATGGGTTTGCCTATTTGTGGCTGCGAAGTGACGGCGAGTATTTGTATGGGACGATGGAAGTAACGGCTGACAATACCTATGATGAGACAGGCTGGGGGGCCCTTTACCTCTATGCGAATGGAGCACTGAAGCAGTTTAAAGTAGACGCCGCATCACACGAGTACGGCATTGATGGCTTCGTGTATACTGACAAGGTTGTATGGCAGCATATGGTCTATGAATTTGAAATACCACTTTCAGAGCTAGGCGCTGCTCTTGGAGAAACTATCGACATAGGCTACGGAAGTTACGGAACAATGGGCGCTTATGACCAACCACCACCAGAAGTAAACTGGAGCTATACAACCGGTGCTGATGTCACTGATATAGCGTTAGGCGCACTTGATGGAAACCCCGGAGTTGATGTTGCAGCAATAGACCACCAGGGGGATGGCACCGTATATGCGATTTCAGGTCTTGGCCCAGGCACGTGGAACTGGACTAACGGTTCAATTAGGGGATGTGCGATAGGTGTCGGTGATATCAATAAGAACGTCCAGGGTAACGAGGTCATTGCTGGCGGATTTAATCTCTCCGTCGATCGGGGATTAACGGCATACGATAAAGATGGCAACTTCCTCTGGTTCTACCCGACGGGTACTGACATCACCGATATTGAGATCGGCGATATCGATGGAGTTGATGGGGACGATGTCGTTGCGTGCGATCCTGGAGGCGGGGATCAGACTGTCTACGCTGTTAATGGTACGGGCGCTAACTTGACAGGCTGGCCTGTTTATGCTCCAGCAGTTGATGTCGCAGTGGGACAGCTCGATGGAAAAGACGGCATGGATGTGGCAGCC
>CAYNTR010000081.1:0-9955 GCA_964400255.1 uncultured Halobacteria archaeon | reverse complement strand
TGCTGCCGGCGGCAATGCGATAATTGTTGGACAGCCTCAAGCTTCATTAAAAAAAAGCTGCACAGAAAAGAAAAGCTTTCTCAAAAAAGAAAATTTATTAGGTTGAGAAAGCTATATTCAACTGAGGCACTGGAAATGGGGATACAGACTTCTGCAGATCTAACACGGACATTAAAAGAGAAATGGGATAAGAGCAAGCATAGGGACGATTGGCGAGTGCTTAGCGGGCGGAATCACAAAGGGCGGTATGACATGTTCATCTCCAGCCCCGAGCGTCTGTGGCAGCTCAAATTTGAGCAGACGGGGGCCAATGAAGCGTTAGGATTCGGTCTGGACATTGGCAAGACGGATAACGAGATAAAACGACTGATGATAGGGGGCGCGCCAGTCCCTTTTGGTCTGATTTCACCTCAAAAAGCAGATTTAGCTATTATAATGGCTGGTATTCAGCAGTACTCATCTGATTCCGCCCATACGCTTTGTAAAGAGTATATCTCAGGCGAGCAAGCGAAGTTAGATGAGAAATTGGATAGAGAATTAGAGCGATTGCAAACTGAACCAGGATTTAGAAGACGATATAAGGAGCACAAAGAGCGAGAGAGAATCCCGTATTTGTAATGGTCGTGCATATAAACAAAAAGGGGATACGCGTACTGGGTATTGCAGAGAGCTTTAGGAGAGATCAGGAAAAGTCAGTGCTTGCGGGCATTGTCATGCGTTCCGATTTTATTATAGATGGTGTCGGTTTCACGCACCTCACTGTAGGAGGCATGGACGCAACGGAGGCGATCGTGCGCCTCTTCGACTCACTGCAACGTGATGATATAAACGTGATGATGTTAAATGGCTGTGTCATCAGTTGGTTTAACATCGTCAATATACAGGAAGTCTACGATCGGCTGCAGATTCCTCTCATCTGCGTGACCTACGAAGAATCCGAAGGTCTGGAAGAGCACATCGCCAAGCATTTTGAGGCAGACGGGCGAGAGTTACGGATAGAAGCGTATAAGAGACTGGGTGATCGCGTTTCTGTAAAAGTACACGACGACTTTGAGGTGTTAATCCGGTTTTTGGGTATTGAAAGCGCCGAAGCGGGTTCGCTGCTTAACAAGTTTACTGTTCAGGGTAAAGTACCCGAGCCGCTACGAGTCGCACGAATCGTAGCGAGGGCGCTGATCCGATCGGATGTACCCGTCCCCGGGTAACCATGCCCTTTCTTCTCGCGCGAGGGTTGTTAGAGGAGGACGTCTATATCTAACTGCTCTGATAACTCTTTATAGCGATTTCGTATCGTAACCTCAGTCACACCAGTTACATCAGAGACTTCCTTTTGTGTCCGGTGCTCGCCACCTAAAATCGCTGCGATGTAAATAGCGGCGGCTGCTATTCCTATGGGGCCACGGCCGTTAGTCAGCTCCCGCTCCGTTGCACGCTTAATTATCTCTATCGCTTTTGACCGGATGTCACCGCTCAAGTCGAGCAAAGAGCAGAACCGGGGCACAAAATCGGTAGGAGAAGGCGGCGAAACTTTCAGGTCGAGTTCACGTAAAAGAAAGCGATATGCACGGCTTATCTCTTTTTGGCCAACTCTCGATATATCCCTGACCTCTTCCAGCGTTCGAGGCACACCGTACTGCCTACATGTGATGTACAAGATCGCGGTGGATATCCCCTCGATGCTTCGGCCGCGAATCAAGCGCTTCTTCATCGCTTGTCGGTATAACATAGAAGACGCCTCTCTGATGTTCATTGGCAATTTTAGCGCGCAGGCCATCCGATCGATCTCAGAAAGCGCGAATATAAAGCTCCGTTCAGTTGTATTCGCAATGTGTGTGCGTTGTTGCCATTTCTTTAATTTATATTGCCCTTGACCCGTAGGAGACCATGTGACCAGCGTGCTCAGACCTTTGTCGTGTATTCGATAGGTCATCGGTGCGCCGACTCTCGCTCGTTTCGACACCTGTTCGAAATCGAAGGCACGCCACTCCGGCCCTAGGTCTACGATGTTCTCAGCGACGACCAAACCGCATTCAGCACAAAAAAGCTCTGCCTTGCCATAATCTCTTATGAGGTTCTTTGAACTGCATTCAGGGCATTCCTTTACTGTTTCACCATAATCAGCTTCGTATTCAACTCCCTTAACTTCTTTATGCTTCCCCTCTTCCGTATCCTTCTTAGGGGTCACCATTGTCATTCATTTGTAACCCATAGTATTATATAAATACTGAACGGTCTTCCATGATTTTCTTACATAGAAGGGGATATCATCCAATTCCTTCCCCTTGAGCAACTCTTTCAGGAATCGGATGGTTTTCGGGTCAGAAGGATACCCACTTCCGATTTCTGCGCCTATCTTCTCCTCGAGCGCGCGTATGGATCTATCTCGGTGCACCTTTGCAACTATTGATGCGGCGCTGACCAATGGGTAGTTCTCATCTGCTTTACACTCCGAAATGATTTCGATCTCCTCGTCTTCCTCCCCCTCGTAGTTCAATCGGAGATTAGTGCAGAATCGCTCGGGTTTAACGTCTGCCGCATCTACAATGGCTCTATCCGGTTTGAAATGCTTGATCATCTCTGAAAAAAAATCGACTGAGATTTCATTTAACGTCTGCCTTTTTCTCCCCTCATCTATCTCTCGCGCGGTCATTTCCATAACACAGACCTCAGTCGCTTCTTCTATACGTTCCGCCAGATATTCTCGCTTTGCCGGGCTCAATTGTTTTGAATCCTTCACGCCCAGCGCTTCAAGTCCGTCAAAATTTAATACGCCCGCGACAAACATTGAGCCTATTACGGGGCCTCTACCCGCTTCGTCAATCCCTATCTCTCTCATCTCACTTCTTTACGCCTTTCGCCGGACCGGCTGATTCTTTTTCCTACATCAGCCCGCTAAATCTTCATACGCAGAGGTAGCCGCGATAGCGCCTTCTGCACATGCCACGACAATTTGTCTCAATCCACCCGTTATGTCACCTGCGGCGTATACTCGTTCTTGGTTCGTCCTCTGCGCTTTATCGGTGATTATGTATCCTTCGTTATCAAGCTTCACACTCAGTTGCTTTGCCAAGGCATTGGCGGGCTCCTCACCAATATACACAAAGACGCCTTCTACCGAGAGCTCATCCTCGATTTCACGCTCTTTATCATATCTAACCACGCTTCTCACCACCGTGTCCCCCTTTATCTCTTTCACCACCGAATTCCACAAAACCGGTACACCTGCCTTTTCCAGTTTTTTTTGTAAATACGCCTCCGCTCTAAGCTTATCTCTTCTATGGATTAACGTTACCTTGCAGCCGACGTTTTTGAGATATAACGCGCCTCTAATTGCTGAGTCTCCACCCCCCACCACGAGTACCGATTTATTTTTGAAGAAGAAGCCATCACAGGTAGCACAATAGGATACACCCTTCCCAAGAAATTCCTTTTCTCCTTTAACGTCCAGTTTCCTATTCTTAGTCCCCATACACAATACCACCGCTTTGGTGAGGTAAGAGCCCTTTTCCGTGACTATAAGCATCCCTAACTCTTTATCCGTTGGTTCGATTTTTTTCACTTCTTCCAGCTCTTTAATCTCCGCATATTCAGCTGCCTGCTCTTTCATCTTTTCTGCCAGTTCCATACCACCGATCCTCTTGAATCCTGGAAAGTTATCGATCTCTGTGGCATCATTTGTTAACCCACCACCAATTCCCTTCTCAATAACCAGGGTTTCCAATCCGCTTCGCCCAGCAAACGTTCCCGCGGTCATTCCTGCGGGACCCGCACCGACAATAATTAAATCGTAAACCCTCTCTTTGCTCATAATCTCAACTCACCTGATACTAAACATTTAAATTTTATAAGCACGTGTATAAGATATAAAAACGGCCGTGTTAATGTACTCAAGGGCCCGTGGTCTAGTTGGAATGACGTCGCCTTGACGAGGCGGAGGTCATGCGTTCGAATCGCATCGGGCCCATTCCCTACAGCAATCGAACACACTAAAATAATGGGTCTTATACGATCTTGCCGTGTCTATTTTTTGATACATAGCGCCATCGGTAATCCATCCATCATCTGAAGGCTTATCTTATCTGAACGGAAATAGTTGCAGGTGAACCAAAAAATTTTCATTGGCTGTTCAGGCTGGTCATACGACCATTGGGTCGGTAAATTTTATCCGACCAATTTGGAAAAGAAGAAATGGTTGAATTACTACGCGCAACATTTCAAGACCGTGGAAGTCAACATGACCTTCTATCGGTTCCCGTTTCCCAATCTGCTTAAATCATGGCGAACTAAAACACCGCCCGATTTCAAATTCACCTTCAAGGGCAATCGTCTAATCACGCATGTGAAAAAATTTGAAAATACTGAGGAGTTTGTACAGAAATTTTTGATGCTCTTGGATTTGGTTGAAGATAAACTAGCCTGTATTCTGTGGCAATTACCACCAAGTCTGCACTTCTCTGCTGAAAATAGGGCACTGCTTGATAACTTCCTTTCCTATTTCGTGCTAGACAAACGGAACATTATTATCGAATTCCGACATAAATCATGGTGGAATGAAGAAACGTACAAACTGCTCAGCGAACATAATGCAGGTTTTTGCATTGTCTCCTCACCTTCTCTGCCTGACGATTTTGTCATCACCAGTGACATCGGTTATATACGATTTCATGGCGCCAGCGCGTGGTATCGACACGATTATTCCAGAGAAGAACTGGAAGACTGGGCCGGTCAAATAAAAGGAGCAAAAAACTGTAAAGCAATCTACTGCTATTTCAATAATGACTATGAAGCTTATGCACCCAAAAACGCAATGGCATTAATAAATCTGTTAGAATAGAGGCGCCTTACTCTGCTCTGATAAGAAGAGAGAGAAGAGGTCTGCGTGTGCTCGTTCATTAGTACGTTTGCCCTCCGTTTTCAAAAATTTTTGAAATTTTTACAAAAAATCAGCAGAGAATTTTTGGTTTGTGGCGTTTTATTCTTGCAAGCTCAAATGCTCAGCACGGACGAATAACTCCTTCTTATGCTGCCTCTTCCCGTCTGACACCTCGACAATAAAAGCTCTCCCTCGCTCTCCTATCACCATACCCGTCTTGCCGTGGAATCTCTGATGCGGCATGCCTTTATGCACACTCGGATCTATACGGATGTGCACCCGTTCCCCCTTTGCAAAGCGTTGGATAGCTCTACTAATAGGCGAGAGCCCTCGTTCTCGCTTTCTCCTGCTCAACTTCTTCCTCGTATTCTTCCGCTCACCATGTGACCGTGCCATTTCTTTTACCTCAGCTTACAAAAAGCACTAGAGATTTATAAAATAAAACTATACGTATGTACTGGGTGTGTGTTAAATGCTTATCGAAATGCCACGGCATACCGAGATCTTCGGCTCTGTGAAAATTCACGAGATGCAGCGTGTTTTAAAAATTGATTCCGGCCGCTTTGCAAATCCTCGCGCAAAAGACATACCCTTTACAGATATCAAAAACGTTTTAAAGCGTTTTGCTATTATTGTACCCGTAAAGAACGAAAAGATACATTTACTCGACGGTGTTTTACGTGCCATTCCTTTTGACTGCACCATAATTGTGGTCTCAAATAGCGGAAGGGGAGCTCCAGATCACTTTAAAATGGAGGGGGACGTGGTTAAACACCTCCACGATCTGACGCAGCAGGAAATGCTCATCGTACACCAAAAAGATCCTGAGCTGGGCTTCGCGTTTTATGAAGCGGGCTATAACTATCTGCTTGATAAGAAGACCATAGTAAGAGATGGCAAAGCAGAGGGTATGATTACTGGCATGCTGCTCGCGAAAGCACTTGGCAAGGACTTCATTGGCTTTGCTGATGCCGATAACTATATCCCTGGTTCTGTACGAGAATATGTAATCGATTATGCCGCAGGGTTCTGCATGGCTGAGTCGCCCTACAGCATGGTGCGCCTCCACTGGCGATATAAGCCGAAGGTGGTGGAAGATAAGCTGTATTTCAAGAAATGGGGCAGAGTGAGCGAGACTACCAATAAGTATCTCAACCTCTTAATTTCCACACACACTGGATTTGAAACCAGAATTTTGGTAACGGGCAATGCCGGCGAGCATGCGCTGACCACAAAGCTTGCGGACATATTGAGCTATTCGACGGGCTACTCGATTGAACCCTATCACTTCGTTTGTTTGTTCGATCATTTTGGTTTGGGCGCTGAAAGTATTCCTGATTCCGAGGCTGCAAAGGCTGGAATTGAGATCTTTCAGATTGAGACCTTAAACCCGCATATACACGAGGAAAAGGGCGGAGCCCATATTAATAACATGCTCCTTGGTTCACTCCAGGCGATTTACCACAGTAGAGTTTGTAAGGAGTACGTACGGGAAAAACTTCTTGAGGAGATGGGAGATATTTTAAGGGGTGAGGCGCCGAAAAAGAACCTCATAATGCCACCCATTGGAGGGATTGACGCACATAAATTTATGCATTTGCTGGCACGCAATGCAGAAACATTTACGCGATTTGAGCAGGGAGCTCTTGAACACGAGGAAGAAGACGAAGAAGAAAAGAAGATGTATTTGAAGCAAGAAGGCTACCAGACGGCGTAGACAATGAAAAAGATTCTTTTTACCGATCTTGACGGAACGCTACTCGACCTCTATGATTACTCCTACGATGCCGCGCTTCCAGCTCTTACCGCCTTGAAGAAGAAACATGTTCCCATCATATTTTGCACCGCGAAGACCCTAGCGGAGAACGAATATTACCGAAAAATTCTTGGAATTGATGACCCGTTTATCGTGGGAAATGGCGGCGCAATCTTCATTCCTCGGGATTACTTCTCATTCCCGTTTGCATGCATCGAGAAGATTGATTACTGCGTTATTGAACTCGGCGCTTCGTATAGTGAGTTGCGAGCAGCTTTAAAGGCGATTAGGGATGAAACGGGGTTCAAAATAACGGGGTTCGGCGATATGACTGTGGAAGAAGTTGCGAACGATGCGAATTTAACTTTAGATGAGGCACAACGCGCCAAGAGGAAGAGATATAACGAGAGTTTCATCTTTGATGAGCCCAAAGAAAAGGAGCAAATCTTATTCCAGAAGATCAAAGAGAAAGGCTTTGCAATCACGCATGGGGGGAGATACTATAACATTCACGGGAGACACGCAGACAAAGGGAAAGCAGTGAAGATGCTCACGGAGCTCTTCGTGCGGGAATACGGCGAAGTAATGACCATTGGTGTTGGCGATAGCAGGAATGATATCCCAATGTTGAAAGCCGTGAAGCAGCCAGCTCTGGTGAAGAATAAAAAAGGTACATGGCTCGATATTTCACTCCCAAACCTCTATAGAGCTGCGGGTGTGGGTCCCGAAGGCTGGGTTGATGTTGTAGAAAAATTTATAAGCAATGGATGAATTGATAGGGGAATGAGAGCCATGGCGAAGAAGAAAACGAGAGAAAAAGACACGATTTACCTCGTTCCTCACACGCACTATGATGCTATTTGGTCATTCACGAAGGAAGACTATTTTTACATCAATATGCTGCTCATTTTGAAAGAGGTGGCTGAGCTTATTGAAAAGACCAATTACAAATTCCTGAAGGAGCAAACCTTCCTGATCGAAGAGCTTGAGAGGCGGTACCCGGAGCTGTTTCTAAAGATCTCTAAGCACATAAAGGAAGGCAAGATAGAGATTGCTGACGGCGAATACTTGATGGCAGACACGATGCTGCCGAACGGAGAGACACTGGTACGCGAAATCTTGGTTGGCAAGAGCTATGTGAAGGAAAAATTTGGGGTTGATGTCCCGGTAATGTGGCAAGCGGACAGTTTTGGTTTGAATGCCCAACTCCCGCAAATTTACAAAAAATCGGGCTACAAGTATCTTGCATTTAGAAGGGGCGTGACGGAGAATAACCCGTCGGAATTCCTCTGGGAGGGGTTGGATGGGTCAAGGATTTTAGCGCACTGGATGCCCATGGGCTACCGGGCAGGATTGGACTTAACAAAGCTAGATGAAAGCTATAAAAAACTCAAGCAGGTCGCAGCAACCTCTCAGATCTTGATGCCTTCGGGAAGTGGCGTTACCATGCCCCAGCCTGAAACACCCGACGCAGTGGAGGAATGGAACAGAAAGCACGGAAAGGAAGCGCTCATGAAGATTGCAACGCCCCATGAGTTCTTTGAAGCGCTCGAAAAGGAATTAAAAGATCCTGTAATCAGAACAGGCGAGATGTACTCGGGGAAGTATTCTGGGGTCTTTCCTGATTGCTGCTCGAGCAGGATGTGGATAAAGCAGGGGCTCTGCGCCTACGAAAATTGGTTGGGCTGTGTCGAGCGGTGGGGAACATTAACCTCGCTCTTAAATGGCTACTATCCGTCCGATGAGCTACGAGAAAGTTGGCGAAAAATTCTGTTCATCGCTTTTCATGATGTTATTCCTGGAACAGGCATGGACAGTGGGTACGATGAGGTGAAACAATACCTTGACTTCCTCCATACGTATATGGTTACCCTCTGCCCGCGCATACTCTCTCAAGTTATAGCGGAGGAAGCGAAGAATGGCGGAGAGGACGCTGAACATGGAGATATTATCGTCTTCAACGCACTCTCATGGGAAGTAACGAACTGGTTGGAGATGGATTTGAATTTCCCTAAAGGGGAAGTGGTAGCGATTGCCGGGTTGCAAAGCGATAAAGAGGAGATTCCGTTAGAAGTGATACGGTTTACCCGATATACCGATGACTCACTGAAATACGCGCGCATCGGTTTTGTTGCTACGGTTCCTGCGATGGGATATAAGGTGTATAAACTTCTTGAGCGTGAACCTCGACACATTCCTTTTGACCCCGATTTCATCAGGATACAGGGCAATACGATCGAAAACAGATTCTTTGGGGCTGAAGTGGATCCTGCTACGGGACTAATTGATGTGCTCCGAAAAGGTCGGGCTGCATGCAGTGTAGCGTGCAAAGCGAACGAGCTCGTTTTAGAGGAGGAAACCGGTGATCTCTACTATCACCGACAGAGATTATGCATTCCCTTGAAAACGGAAACGGGAGAGGGTGTGAAGTATGGCTCGTTCAGAATGAAGAATTTCTGGATAGACAAGAGCCCGCTGAGACGCGTGATCAACGTCAAGACCGACTATTTCTCCTTGCGATGGCCGTACCGATTAACCGATAAGATGGAACCCCGTATATGGCGGCATAAATTCCTCGAGTGCTCCAAAAGGATAATCGTCTATAAAAACATTCCGAGAATAGATTTCATCACGACGATCGCGGATAAACATCCGAGAGCGCGACTCCGGGTCCGATTTTCCACAAATATAAAATCTTCTGAGTATGTCTGCGGCTGTCAATTCGGCGCTCTTTCCCGACCGAGAAGTGAAGAGGAATGCGGGGAGGAAGAAGAGGATTGGGTCGAAGGGCCCCCTCGAGTATTTCCTTCTCTGCGGTGGCTTGATTATTCTGACGGTAAAGAGGGCTTAACGGTCATTCAACGCGGGATACCGGAGAGCGAGGTAAAAGATGGAAGCGTGTATTTAACCCTGCTCAGAAGCGTGTCAATGCTCTCATCCGATGGGAAGACCGGTCCCGCAATTCCGGTCCCCGATGCACGGGAGTTGAAAAAGTACCGATTTTGCTATTCGATTTACCCGCACGAAGGAGATTGGCGAAAAGCAGCCTCTTATAAGCATGCTCAAGAGTTCAATATCGATTTGGACGCCATGCAGTTACCTAAAGATATAAAACTCCCTTCAAAGCGGTCTTTTTTGAAGATCGAGCCGGAAAGTGTGATTTTATCCGCACTGAAGAGGACGGAGGATGGCGATGGCGTTATTCTACGATTCTATGAGACAAAGGGTGAAATCAGGGATGCTGAAATAACGCTGCCCAAGGCGCCAACGATGGTTAAGTATATCGTGCCAAAAAGAAAGGATTATAAAGATGAACAATCCATTTT
>CAYNTR010000080.1:0-10057 GCA_964400255.1 uncultured Halobacteria archaeon | reverse complement strand
ATTTGAACATCTGGTTGCCCCTGGCATTAAAGCCTTTCTTGATGATGGTGCCCGTATTCCTCTTTCGGTAGTCCAGACAATCCGGATTCAAACATATCTGGTCTTTTGAATTTGCTCCCGCCATGGAGTAAGTTATTAGATCGGGTACTTATAAAGGTCATGGTTTATGGGACATTGCTAAAAATCTGAAATATTAAACTAAAGGGCATCGGGTATATTCGCCTCCGATTACAATAATAAGTTTCACATCACGTCGTACTAAGTCGAGAAAACTTCTTCAATAATCGTTATTCCAAATAAAAGGAGTCCAAAACCCCTTCGGCTATTCTTCTCATTCCAGCTCTTTAATTTAGAGCTACACCAAGCTATAGGCTACCGTTACCGAGCCGTAGGCTTCCGCCGTTGAATCCTCCGCAACGACCACGCCGTTCTTGAGAATTCGCACCGTTAATGTCCGTGCCGTATCATCCTGCTTCTGTATGGATGCCGAAACCGATACGTCTGCATCCGGGAAGGAAATCGTCTTCGCGCCCGCCCGTACCTACGAGGGAAAATATCCGTCCCACATCGCCGTAGGTGCTGCTCCAGTCGCCCTCGTAGACCACCTGTATCTCGATCTCTTGCGTCGTGACCTCCGGCACTTTGGCCACGAGATCTATCTATCCTATCCTATGTAACTGGCAGCGAGACCGTTGCGACGAGCACGATGACCGCAATAACCACGACGATTACAGCCCCGAGCCGGAACAATGGCTCATCAAAAATCGACCCTTTCTCCATTTTTAGGATCACCCCCTAAGTTTTTGAGAAGTATCATTAGGTTGTTTTTACCCATATATAAAACTTCCTATATATTTAGCGCTAGATAGGAGTGTGCTCTATCACTCACTCGTTTTGGTAATTCCTTGTGAAACGAGGTATTGAGCAGATAGTAAGCGTATGTCTTCTTTATGGCATGCACCGTAAAGAGGAAATGGAAAATCCGAACCGGATTGAGGATGGCTACGCAGAGGTTGAAACAGCAGCTAACGTATTGGTAAAAAAAGACCATATATTAATCGTGGAAGGAGATATACGATGATTCCGCTATTTGAGCAGTACCCGCTACTGGAAGATAAACTCCCCTATGTAGCATTAGGGGATTTTCCAACCCCGGTCGAGAAGCTCGATCGTTTGGGTGCGGACATAGGCGTCGATCACCTCTATATCAAAAGGGACGACCTGAGTGGCAAGGTCTACGGCGGTAATAAGGTACGAAAATTAGAATTTCTTTTAGGTCATGCTCTGCGTGCTGAGGTAAAGACAGTTTTGACGTTCGGCTTTGCGGGCTCAAATCACGCCGTCGCGACTGCCATTTATGCACACCACGTCGGGTTGAAGAGTATATCCATGCTCATGCCCCAATCCAATGCACACTACCTCCGCCGTAATCTCCTTATGGGTCATTATTGTGGGGCTGAGCTCCACCAACATCGAAATGTACCGTTCGTAGCTGTAGGAACCATTTATCAGCTCCTGCGGCACCGGTTGAAATCGGGCTCTTTTCCCCAGATTATCCCCGCTGGCGGATCATCGCCTCTCGGTGTGATTGGTTTTGTCAATGCAGCATTTGAACTCAAAGAACAGATCATGAAGGGGCAAATACCCGAGCCTGATCGCATTTATGTCGCCCTGGGTACCACGGGTACCGCGGTGGGTCTCATGCTTGGTCTTAAGGCTGCAAACCTCAAAACTCGCGTAGTATCGGTACGGGTAGCAGATGCGCAATTTGCCAATGTGAGAAAAATGGTCAAGCTCTTTCGTGAAACTAACTCGTTCCTTAACTCCTTGGATCCCGCCTTTCCGAAATTGGGAATTTCCGAGAAGGATATAACGATTAGACACGACTTTTTCGGACATCGGTACGCGCTCTTCACTGAGGAAGGCATGGCCGCTGTGCATCGCATGGCGAAATACGAGGGGATCAAGTTAGACGGAACGTATACGGGGAAGGCATTCGCTGCTCTAATAGACGATGCGGGGAAACCAGATTTGAAGGCTAAAGTGCTCCTCTTCTGGAACACCTACAACTCGCGAGATTTCTCTGACATTATCGCTCACGTGAATTATCGCCACCTGCCTCGATGTTTTCATCGGTATTTTGAGGAAGAGGTACAGCCCTTGGATAGATAGCCCGTGAGAATAGAGAGAATCAAGGGCGCCCATCCTTTACGCAGTATCCAGCACCTCACGCACTTCCTTGTGATCTTTGACCACGAGTGCACCGTTCTTTGTGAGTGCGGTAATGCGCGCAGTCGCTTCACCCCCGGTAAAATCACGCTTTTCGATAGGATCTGCCTCAACCACCACTAATGATTTACCCATTTGTGTTAAAGTGACCTCTGCTGCTTCTACGTTCTTCAGATTACCGAAGCCAACCGGAATATTGCAGAGCACGACAACATCCGCTTGTTCTATCAGTGCGAGCTGTGCTTGGAATGCATTCTCGGTGATCGGTGAGAACGGGGCCTCAGTCACCACCGGAATATTCAAGAGCTGCGCAACTTCGTGATCCGTATCGAGCAAGTTAACCACGCCGGCAGTCACGTTGTACCCGTGCTCCGCGAGAAGATACATCAATGACGCACCCTCACCACCACCGCATATAAGGTGAACCGTTTTATGCTTGGTTGGAGGTGCTGCCGTAGTCGGTTGTTTCAACGACGACGGAACGGGGGATACATAGCACTGGTTCGTGAGTGCATGCCGCTTCACAATAACATCCGCACCAAAGGCGGTTTTGATGTTCTCAGCGGTTAATACCTCGTATTGCGTGCCCATTGCAACGATCTTGCCTTTGCGTAACAGTACCAATCGATCACAGTACTGAGCGGCTAAATTGAGGTCGTGGATTACCGCAATGATAATCAAGCCTTCATGCATGGTCAAGTGCTTGAGCAGCCCCATTAATTATCGCTATCTGGTAATTGATATCGAGATGCGAGGTGGGCTCATCGAGCAGTAAAACCCTCGGCTCCTAGGTCAGCGCACGCGCAATGATCACCAGCTGCCGTTCCCCGCCGCTCAATTCGGTTATCGGTCGTTCCGCTAGCTGCCAGCAGTTGGTCAACTCCATGCACCGCCGTGCGATGGTTAAATCCTTTTCGCTTTCAAGCTCCAACCGCCCCAAATGCGGATTCCGCCCCATGAGCACGACGTCCATTGCCGTGAAGTCAAAGTTGATGGCGGTATCCTGAGGGACAGACGCGAACTTCCGCGAAAATTCCTTGTCCTTCATCTGCAGCACTGCTTTACCGTCAAGGAGAATTGCTCCTGTCCGTGGCTTCAAAATGCGCGCAATTGTTCGCAGCAACGTTGTCTTCCCCGATCCGTTCGGACCGATAATGCCTAACAGCTCGCCCTGGTCTACGCTAAAATCCACGCCCTCCAGTACCTTCGCGCTTCCATAGTACGAGTCCACGTCCTTTATCTCAATGGTCATTGTCAACTCAGGCTACTTGAGCTCCCCTTCTATCTCCAGGAACCACCTTCCATCGCGCTCTATCTTCTTCGCATCGGTAATCGCGATGGCGCTTTTGAAGATCGGCCCGTTCGTCACAAAGGTATGATATTCTCCTGATTCACCACACGGGTTGATATTAAGCTGCTTCATAGCGCTAATAAACGCCCGGTCAACTCTTCGCCCCAGCCATTCTTCTCCCAGTGTGGTTGCAATCACATAAGCCTCAAACCCTGCTTCTATAAACTCGGATAGCAGCGCCTCAGGGTCACGTCTCCAGAGCGGAAAGACCGCATCGATTCCCATATCACCACACACACGCTCGTTCCATGCACGATGCTCTGCAATATCAATATCGCCAAAAACACCGCCCTCCACACCCTCCGTCTTCAAATCCTCAACTGCGGCCTTCATAGTCCGCTCGTACGCCCCCCACGTCGTTCGTACGTGAACAATTGGTATGCCAAGTGCCTCTGCTTGAAGGGCTATCAAATATGACGGGACGCCATGCGAGCGCGACCGCTTTCCATCTTCATCGACGAAATTGAGTAAATACGCCACCTCAAGACCGCTCAGCATCGCCCGGTAGCACGCCAGAGTACTCTCTTTACCGCCACTCCACGATACAAACACCTTCATTGTTCTTGCTCTTCCATGTGCTCCTTTATCGCTAGCTTCACCATTGCAGGCCGTATGACCTTGCCACGAAACAGGTAACCCTTCCTCATCACCTCGATCACCGTGTTCTCCGGATGGTTCTCGGCCATCTCCTTTGCCACAACCTCGTGCTTGAAGGGGTCGAATGGCTCGCCCAAGGCCTGTATCTCTTCAATTCCTTCACGGTTCAAAAGCTCAGTAATCTGCTTCACTGTCATTTCCACGCCTTTGCGTAACCCTTCAGAATTATCATTCTTCGTGGCGTGCCCAACCGCAACCTCCAGCGCGTCCTTTATGGGCAGCAAATCTTTTATGACGCATTCGATACAAAAATCAGCGAATTCTCGCTTCTCCTTCTCCGCTCGCCGCTTATAATTCTCAAAATCTGCCTTCAAGTATTGTAACGAGGTCAGATATTTCTCTGCTTTGCCTTTCGAGAGCTCGTTCACCTTTTTACGCTTCTCCTCCAGCTCCTCTTCCAGAATCTCCACCGCATCACTTATAGCTTCGAGCTTCTCGTCAGTCAGCTTCGTCTCCTCACGAAGCATCCCCTTTACCTGGTCCAGCTCCTTCACGATCCCACTCAGCTCGCCTTTTAGGCTGGTCAAATCACCTAATTGAGCTTCTACCGTCTTACTGCAGCCCGCGACATTGCTGAATAAGCGATCGATCCGCTCCTCAAAATCCTTTTTCCTGTGCTTTTTGCTCTCTGCCATTCTTCTACCGTCGCGTAACCCGCATCCAAGAAACAGTATATTCTTTACCTAACTTTTCTTTTTAAATTTGGTACAGTTACATGTTCGTCGGTATAGATGTAGGAGGAGCAAACACTAAAATCGCCACATCGGACGGATTCGTCGATTCACTGTACGCACCGTTGTGGAGAAATAAGGAGTGCCTCTACGATGTGCTGTCAGACGTAAAATGGGAGTTTGAAACAGAAATCGAAGCCGTCGGCGTGGTAATGACCGGTGAACTCAGTGACTGCTTCGAGTGCAGAAGAGAGGGAGTGCTATACATAAAACACGCGGTCACCACCGTATTCGAAGCTCCCAAATTTTTCGACCGAACGTGCACCTTCAGAGACGGCTCCGCGGTAGATACAGGCCCGCTTTCCTTCGCCGCGACTAACTGGCTCGCCTCTGCGAAGCTCGTCGCCGAGCAGTACAAGGATGCGATATTCGTTGATGTCGGGAGCACCACGACCGATGTGATTCCGATAGTTGGGGGTGAAATTAAAGCAAAACGAACAGACCTCGAACGACTGAAAGCAGGCGAATTGATCTATTCCGGCGTCTTACGAACCAACATTGCTGCGCTGCTGCATAACGTTGCTCTCGGAGACCTACACGAAGAATACGGCATTTCTTCAGAGCTGTTCGCCATAACCGCCGATGCGTACCTCGTCCTTGGTGAGATAACAGAAAAGGAGTACAGTTGCGAAAGCCCGAACAGCTATGCCTTTGCGGGTCGCGAACATGACGAGAAGAGCAAACTGAGCACAATGCAACGGCTCGCCAGAGTCGTATGCAGCGACCTCGAAGAGCTCGGTGAAGATGGTGCGGCTGCGATTGCCGAGCAGGTAAAGGAAGCACAAGTAGCTAGTTTACGTGCTTCGTTAAAAAGATTGAAATCGCAATACGGATTGGAACTGGTCGTCGCCGCAGGTATAGGTGATTTCATCGCCAGAGAAGCTGCCGAGTCGGTGCCTATACAGTTCGTATCACTCTCTTCGAGCTACGGGAAGGATATCGCAGCTACGTTCCCTGCGTATGCGGTGGCACGGCTCTTAGAAACCTTTTCTTAAACGTTTTAAAAAGAAAAAGTGTAGCGATGCAGATCGTAGGGATAACCGGCGGAGTGGCGAGTGGCAAGAGCCTCGTATTTCACCACTTCATGAAACTCGGGGCCTATGGCATAGATTGCGACCAGCTCAGCCGAGAGGCTGTCATACCGTGCTCGAAGGCATGGTGGGAAACCGTACGTCTCTTTGGCACTGAGATCCTAAAAAGAGATTTAGAGATTGACCGGAAGAAGCTCCGAGAGATCGTGTTCAATGATCGCGAGAAGCGGAAAGCGTTAGAGCAGATTATCCATCCGGAGGTACAAAGGATGTGCCAGGAACGAATAGAAGCAATACGGGAGATAGAACCTGAGCCCCATGCGTTCGTCGTGATTGACGTTCCGCTGTTAATTGAGGCTGGAGTGCAGGATGAATTTGATACGATGATTGTGGTTTATGTCAGCGAAGAGACGCAGATACGACGAGTTATGGAACGAGATAGAGTGACGCGAGAGGAGGCACGAAAACTGATTGCATTACAAATGCCGTTGATGGAGAAGCTCACATTCGCTGATATTGTTATATCCAATGAAGGCTCACGGGAAAATACTGAGAGACAGGTGAGCGCAGTATTTGCACGTCTTTCTTCTTGAAAACCGCGGTATCAGTTACCGCTGCCCTACTCCGAGCTCTTTTATAACAAATAAGTCTATATCATCTGCCAAATCAGCAAACTGCTTCTTGAATTCGAGTAGCTTGTCTCGCTTCTCTTTCGCTATCTCCGCTTTATCAAGCTTGTCCTCGAGGTCCACCGCTTTATGAAAGATCGCATCAATCAAGGCAAAAATACTCGCTCGTTTGAGTTTAAATTCGCGCAATAAATCCATTATATTCTCGCCCTTTGCCGCGTTCTCGCGAATGGCCTCAAACTCGCTGAAGATCGTGTCGCTATTCTTACAAAATTCGTCAATATTTTTCAAAAATACGTCTGATACCTCTCTCTCTTCAAACATCGGTCCGTAGTACCGAATAATGTCTTCTGCTATTTATATGTTTCTTGATTTGTTGCCCGCTATCCAAATCTCTCACCCAAAAATCGTAGAAGTTCATTAAACGGTGCGCAATGACGCACATCACGGTAACGGTTCCACTTCACGCACATCAACCGCCACACCCTTGCGCGACTCTACCATCTCCCAGCCACTCATCTTCGCCCGACCTACACCAAACGCCTTTTTGCCAACGAAGATAACTTCGTCGTTAACCCGTATATCTTCTCCGGTTTTAATAACGCCCGGCGCCAAAATCGAGCCTTTAGGCAGGAAATCGTCTATGTGCACGGTATATTGAGCAAGACAAGGTTCAATTCTTCGAGCGCCCTTTACCGTAAGCGCTAAGAGGCCATACCCCGGCACGATTCGTGCAAGCACATCGCCGTTCACGCTGAGTTTATACGAGGAGTACTTCCCGGTTATCTTCTTTCGTTCTCCTTCTTTTCTTGACATGAGTTCACTGCCAGCACCGATACCGAATTGATAATCAGCCAGTGCCTTGAACATGCTCGCTTTCTTTTCAAAGCCCGATAAAAACTTTGTATCGCCACATAACTCAGCTATTCGATCTCTCAGCCTTTTCAAAGCTTCTTGTGACGTTACGTCCTCGCCGTCCTCACACGTATAAACCACCTCTAGTCCCAGCTCATCCGTAACGCTAGAGCAGAGCTCTTTATACGCGCCGCTGAGATGTGCAACGATCTGCTCGTACTTTCGCCCGTTCCGCTCTAGGTACGCACGCAAGCAAGACGACACCCACGCACGCTCCTCCGCATCCCAGTACCCAGTCACCGGGATATCGTAGAACGCTGCGGGATACACGACTTCCAGCTCGCGCGGCACGACGCCAAGTGGCGAGGTGAGGATAAGTTCATGGATATGTCCCCTATACGATTCAATCGCTTCGATGAACTTCTTATGAGATGGTGAAAGCGAATACGGCTTCCGTGCAGAACACGGCAAGAGCAGCAATATTTTTCTCAAGGGAGGTTCGTATCGCTCCCGCACACGGTTTGCGAATCGCTTCACTTCTATCCTCTTCAGCGATTCCATGGTGTTAACCATCATACCGTGATTCCGTGCAATAGGCGTTCGTTTCTCAAAATACGCCTCTTCCTCGAGATCCAATAGCCGTAACACCGCAGTTAAAAAAGGCGAAGAGCGTACTTTCAGCTCCACGTACTCTCGCAAACTGCCGGCGCGAATATGCTCTCTTACCTTCTTCACCTCCTTCTCTAACAGGAGCGTATTATGCCTCGCTAATAACGATGCTCTCTCCTTACTATCCGTTCTTCGTAGCTCGTCGGCAGTTAACGACGAGCACACGGTACAGGTGCACGGTAATTCCTCCAGCTCGTTCAGGCTTGCCGCGCCTTCCTCCGTCTGATACGTACCGTAGTAGCCGTTTATCATTGCATTCGTATCGTCGATCATGTCAACGCCCATGTAAACCAGCAGTGCCGCATTTTCCGCCGTTGCTATTGCAGGAACCCACAACGCGACGTCCGGCGGTATCGACGTTCGCGCATCAATAATTCCACGGACAAACGCTCGCGGGCTATAAAGCAAAGCGGAAGCATAAGAAAGCACAAAACAATCAACATATAACGAAGGAATTGCTTCCTGTACCTTACTAAAGAGAGGGTGCACTTCCGGTAAAAGGACAGCACCCCGAGGAGTATCCCACGAATCTTCCCTGAACAAATCGTTAAAGTTATTATCTTCAACTGAAAGCACCTCAAATCCTTCCTTACTGCTGTGTAACGATTCAACGTGAAAGAGTAAAGGGGTCTGCTTCTTCTCGTCGGGTTGAGTCAATAATCCCATTCTCGCTGCACCATCCCTCTTTTTGACTTCGTAAAACGTGCTCATCCTGTAATTTTTATAAGTCGTTGCCGTTTTAGTAACTTCAATGCTAATCTCCGGTAGTCTTAGAGGTATGACAAATTACTACGGTTAGTTATATGTAAATGGGAAATAATAGGATAAAGATAAAAAGCAAGGTTAGGGCACTACAAAAAGAATAAACTATGAATGATCCTCACGTAAAGGCACTGTACTATCGAGTTGTTGTAGGAAAAGATGTCGACTACAACAGTGCTCCTCCTTTGTCTGAAACTACTGATGAGTTTGAATTCTCCCTTGATGGCAAAATTGCAGTCTTTGAGATGAAGCAACATTACTCAACTGCCGATGAAGCTAAAGCAGTAGTGGAACAATACACACGAGGCTGGAGTATCCTGATCGGTCTGGAGCAAAATACAGATGACTTGCAATTAGTATTTGACCATGCTGACATTATTGATGGATCGCCGGATAAGAGCGACAAAAATGTGGGAAATTTGTATGCTCATGCATCAGTCTATGTCGGCTTATCAGATAGTGCCTCCTGTCATGTCTCAATTGGCAAGTATCCATCCTTTCCTAAAAACTTCAGCGCTTCGCCAGACGCCGAAACAATGTACTTACGATACAAGACGTATCGGCAAAACCGCGAAACTCTTACCTCCATGGCATATATGTGCCTAACCATTCTTGAGGCAGGTGTTGGCAGTCGCAAAGAAGCGGCAAAGCAATATAGCATCGACAATGCGGTGTTGGACACCCTCGGAAAGCTTACATCCACTAAAGGTGATCCCGCAGAGGCTCGCAAATACCCTAAGAGTGGAATATTTGACCCATTACATCCTAAAGAAAAGGAATGGATCACTTCAGTTATCAAAACCTTAATCCGCCGCGCCGGAGAGTATGCTTTTGATCCGTCGGCCCATTTCGAGCAGATTACAATGAATGATTTCCCCAATATCGCAACATGATGGATGGAGAGCGTACCAACAATTTTCGATTTGTCCTATCGAGACAATGCAGGGGACACTGGTGACGGCGCACCTTAAGGAATTTAAATGGTAAAGAAGGATAAGCTGCCGGGTTCTATGTAATAAAAGTAATAGAAGATGTAGGGGGACGTATGGCAAGGCATGGAAGAATTTTTAAGTCCCCGATAGCTTAAGTACGACATGACATAAATAGTGAATCATATTTTCTTGGGATATTCTACCCCAAAGT
>CAYNTR010000079.1:544-10087 GCA_964400255.1 uncultured Halobacteria archaeon | reverse complement strand
AAGTTATTAGATCGGGTGCTTATAAAGGTCACAGTTTGCGGGACAATACCGAAATTAGAGTTACTAAATCAAAAGAATTATCAGGATAAGGGAGATCATCCGCGTAACCCTTAATTATTTTTAGAGTATGACTTGAAAGGGGTGCAGGATCAATTCCTTCAAAAGTAATGCCTGTTTTTCGGATTATATCCTTTGTTAGCTCGCCATTTCCACAACCTACATCTAAACCATTTCTAAATGCTTTGGTCGAAGTTTCTTTGGCTAATTGAATTAGATTTGTGATATTATCAGATAAATAATTACGTCGGCTAGCAGATTCTTCATCAGTATTCAGAAATTTCGGAATGAGGTTCATTTCACACGTGTAAGTATTTTCGGAGAACTAAGTATCTCTCTGTATAGCTTCTCATACTCATCTACTACATCACTCCACGAATAAACTTTGGGTGGTCTGGTCGGGTTTTCCAAAGCTGTTAGTATACTTTTTGCGAGACTCTCCGGGCTGTAATCTGCGATGTAACCAGTTCCTGGCGTAACTCTACTCCTCAAAGCTCTGCTTGGTGTGACAACGACAGTTTTTCCACGCGCCCATGCCTCCGACAGCACGATTGAGAAAGCTTCTGTAAACTCCCCGATACTCGGAATCACCACCACATCTGCAGCATCGTATGCCGCTATTTTTTCTTCCTCACTCACAAATCCGAGCAGTAAGACATAGCTGAGAATACTCTGTTCCCTCGCCAGTTCTTCTAATTCTCTGCTGTATCCTTCGGGATCCGGTCCAATTAAAACTGCAATGGAAGTCGGATACTCCGTTAAAATCGTTGGTAGAGCTCGTATCAAAAGTTGTGGCCCTTTCAGCGGGTGTATTCTGTTCACAAATAAGATAATCTTCGTGTTGCTTAGTCCATATTTTACTCTAAAGTTTATAGAAGGTTTCTCTACAAAATAACGGTCTGGTATACCATCCGGTATAATTTCTACTTTTTTCGCATATCGTTTCGTAATTTTCAAATCAAGCTCGTTTTTTACCTGAACTACATCAGCCAAACACATCGAAACAATAGACAAAAACTCAAAAAACGAAAGAAAAGGGCGGAGAATCCTCCTTGGATGCTTTAAAAGCGCGAAGGGAGTGAAAATTGTTACTAGAGTTGGTTTTTTAAGCAGTTTTGCTCCCATCAAAAAACAGAATGTAAATGTATCGTCAGCGGAGATGATATGAACGAGGTCAAACTCTTTTAAGGAGGGCTTTTCAAGTGGTAGCTCAAATCGAAAGGCTAAGAACGCGGATTTGATTCGGTGAACAGAAAAATTCCAGCTTTCAGCTTCACTATTAACTTTTCCTCCCTTTGGTGTTCGATCTGTTGTGAAAACGCTGACACTGTGCCTCCTGCCTGCCAACTCCTCAGCAAGAAAGAGAACCGTTTGTTCCCTTCCCCCCTCCACCGGATGGAAGTACGGCGCGACCAAAGCTATTTTCATGCTATTGCCTCAAATCCGCTTACTCGACTTTTTGTATATTTGAATACTAATTTCAAGGATTTAATGACGAAACCTCGCTCGAATAATACCTTATCTCCCACGATCCTGCTCCTTTGGATTTCACGGCGTTCTTTTAAAAGTTTTCTTCTGTTCCTTGCTACCCAGATCATTGCTTTCATATTTCCAATCGCGAGTGATGGCTTCTTGAAAAGCAGATAAACGATCCCAGCGAATTCGAAGAGCAGTCTTAAGGGTAAATATTTCAAGAGGTTCTTCGATTCGTAACACTTTATCATTGAAGCAATTGTGTTCTTCTGCCTGTGATAAAGAAGGTATCCATTCCTAAAAGTCCCTCCTCCCCTGTGCAAAATTATAGAATTTGGAGAGAAATAAACATCGTTGCCTAAAAGGTTAGCTCGCCAGCAGAGATCTGTCTCTTCAAAGTAAAAGAAATAGTCCTCATCAAAGCCATTAAGAATTTCAAATAAGTCTCTCCGAACGAAAAGAGCGGCACCTTTACCTGCAAAAATAGGCGCCGGTTCTTTTGGCTCAGCCATAAAAAAACTATTCTCTATTGGCAAGCAGAGCGTGCTAATGCTGTGCCCTATACTGTCCGGGATCGTTGGATCGCTAAGCATCCTGAGGTTTGCCTGAACTATCCCGATTTTATGGTTTTTGAACAGTTCTGCCGGTTCATCAAGCCATTGTGGGTCAACGATAGTGTCGTTGTCGAGAAAAGCAATAATATCTCCCGTGCAAATTCCTTTGATTGTATTCCTTGCTATCATTCCGAGATTTTCCGGATTTCTATGAAAAATCAAATCTTTAAATTTTGATCGTGTGGACTCATAACTTCCGTCAGTGGATGCATTATCCACAAAGATGACCTCAAACTCATCATAGTTCGTATTTACGACCGATTCCAAACAGGCATCAAACAGATCTCCAAGTTTTTCTTTCCCGTTCCAGTTTATTATCACTATTGAAAACCTTATTTTGTTATTCATTGCCAATATTCTACTCTACGAGCCCTTTACTTCTCAGCTCCTCATGCGCGTTCTCAAATTTATCTATCGCTTCCTCCTTCTCGCTCCATGCGACCAGCTCCTTCATTCCTTCCCCCAGTGAAACCTTTGGTGTAAACCCTAGTCTCTGGATCTTCGAAATGTCAGCGAAGCAATGCCGTATATCCCCTGCGCGGTATTTCATTGTTATTTCTGGCTCTAATAACTCCTTATCTTCTTTATAAAGTCTAATGAGCACCCGTGCGATTTCCAAAATAGTTGTTGATCGCCCGGTTCCTACATTGAAAACCCCATAATCAGCATTTGCGGTCTCCATTACTAGCATATTCGCATCAACAGTGTCGTGAACCGATACAAAATCCCGCGATTGTACACCATCCTCAAAAATCAAAGGGCAATTACCATTTTTTATTCGTGAGGAGAAAATCGCACAGACACCCGTGTAAGGATTGCTTAACGATTGCCTTGGACCATACACATTGAAGTACCGGAGTGCTACAGTAGGAATGCCATAAGCTCTTCCTATATCCAAACACATCTCTTCTTGATCCCGTTTCGTGATTGCGTAGATCGATGTTGGGTGTAGTGGTTTATCTTCGCTCGTCGGAATCGGGTTTACAATTTTACCGCAACATGGGCATCGCATATCCCACTCCCGTCTTTTTAGCTGCTCCTCTGTTCTCAACGTTGGATAAATCAAACCACATTCTTCGCACTCATAAGCGCCTTCGCCATAAATACTCATCGAAGACGCTACAATCAATTTTTTCACCGAATGTTCTTCGTTCACTAAAATGTCCAACAGCTTTGCCGTTGCCATTGTATTGACGTCTACGTATTTCTCGACCTGATACATGCTCTGTCCCACGCCTACTGCAGCCGCTTGATGAAATACAACCTCAGTACCATTCAACGCAGTCCTTAGCGTTTCTTTCTCTCTGATATCTCCAAAGATGTAAGTTGCGTTCTTGTTCAAGTAATCAGGCTTTCTTGCGTGCACTTGGGGGTCTAAATTGTCCAAAACTTCAACCTCGTGCTTCCTTACCAAAGCATCTACCAAATGCGAGCCTATAAATCCTGCACCGCCGGTAACGAGTACTCTCATTTTTCACACTCTCTACTTAGTTAATCTCAATGGTCTAATAATACTATCGCTCACTAATCTCGTTTATATGCGTTTCCACACCCCCGATATCGGAATAGTATCGAGGGTAGACTTGAATGATTTTCATTCGCACACCATCTTAACTAGTTCAAACCATCTCCTCGCTATTGCTTCCCATCTGAGCTCCTCTGGTGCCTTGAATTCTTTCTGTTCATCAAATACGTAGATGAGAGCCTTTCTTATATTTTCTGCACTTTCTGGTTCGACAAATACCGTTCCTTCATACTTTACCAAACTTTCTTTCAACCCACCGACTTCAGATGCAATGATTGGCATGCCAAAGGCCATTCCAATATGGGCTACTCCGCTTTGCGATGCACGTATATACGGAATGACTAAAACATCGGAGGCAGAGAAATATAACGGTATCTCATCATCGCTCACATATCTATCCACTACAGTAATTGTATCGCTAACCTCTGATTTTTGTGCCATCTCATTCGATTCTTTGTCTTCCCATGCCTCACCAACAATAAGGAGTCGCGATTTTTTAATAAACTCATCAGGCAAGCTTTCAAATGCTTCGATCAAATACTTAACTCCTTTATAAGGTCTTAATAACCCAAAAAATAAGATTACAAACTCCTCTTTTATTCCAATGGTAGATTTAGCTATCGTTTTCCCAATCCTTTTATAGTGGTCATACAGGCCATGAGGGATGACCCCTATTTTCTCCTTTTCTATGCCATACGTTTTACTTATGAGTTCTTTGTCAGAATTTGAATGTACCACATAACGAGCGGCCATTCTTCTTATTAATTTACCCATCACTTTTGAATAGATCCTTATCGGTAAAATAGAACGTTCAAGGGGGTCAACAACCTCATGGAATTCAATTATTATAGGTTTTCTTCGAAAATTCAACATCTCGAGGGCTAAATACATATGTGCTACACTTGAAGTCCACCATTGAAATACTATGACATCTGCTTTATTCGCTATTCTAAAGGCTTCAACCCATGTAAGTGGATTATACCAATCAAGTACCTCATGCACTTCCACATTTTTAGCAAATTCTTGTGTTGTAAGTTCTTCGCCAACTCTTCTCCAGCCAGGGAATAATCTTCGGGGCAACATTTTCCTGAAAAGTATAGTTCTAACAGTCATCAATTCAGAAAGAGCATTTGAAAGCCGTAACGTAAAATAACTAATTCCTGAAAGGAATTGCTTTGAAGGTCCTATAATTGTAATCTTCATCTCATTCTGCATAGTTCATTCTCTTTTCTAAAAACTCCTCCCTTTTTTAAGCTTCGTAATAACAATAACGCGCGCTCTATTTATCATCTGACTAATGGTATCCTCCCATCTGGTGGCGGCAAGTATTACCCCGTTCATTCCTGTTGTGGTACCTTTTTAATTATTGACTGTACAAAGTCTTTTATCATCTTAAACTCCTCAATATCGTTCGATTCGTAGGCAATGGATATCTTCGGTTCGGTATTAGAAGCTCTGAACAGAGCCCAACCATTCTTAAATAAGACTTTAATCCCATCGAGATAATCCAATACATAGCCTGCTCTATTCAATTCATCCTTCAGTTTTTCGATAAACGAAAATTTCTCTGATTCTTTCACGTGAATTCGAACATTTTCCGATAAATACTCGGGGAAATCCCTCAAAAGTTCTGAAATCCTTTCTCCTTCTTTCGATACTATCTGAGCAACTTTAAGGCTCGCAAATATCGCATCATCTGCGAAAAAAGTCTCTCTAAAGTAATAATGCCCCGAGAGTTCGCCACCGAGATCAGCGTCTTCGTCCCTCATCTTCTGAGCTATGTACGTATGACCAACTCTACAGGGAATTGCCTCCCCACCGAATTTCTTTATGGTATCGAGTGCCATCCGCGACATGAGTGCATCATGGACAATTTTTGCTCCCGGCTTTGCTTTAAGTAAATGCCGGACTAGTAGAGAGAAAGTGGATCGTGATTCTACGGCATTTCCATCCTCACTGATAACCGCTAATCGATCACCATCGCCATCGTAAACCAGGCCAAGATCAGCTCCTACTTCTTTCACTCTGCGTGTGGCATCTACCAAATTTTCTTCCTTTGAAGGATCAGGATCATGACCAGGGAACTCACCATCCGGCTCACAGTGCAATTCAGACACCGTCATACCGAGTTGCCGACATATCTGGGGTACGTATAATCCAGCAGCGCCGTTAGAGCCATCGATAACGACATTCAAGCGATTTTCATCATTCACAAGAGTGAAGATGAATGCACAGTAATCCTCTGTTATATCTCGCTTTGACGAAGAGCCTGCGCCCTTTGCATATCGATTATCATCAAAAATTCTCTTCAACCTGCCTATCCCGGATTCATAGCTTATCGGCATTGCATTGTTATCGAACACTTTGAAGCCATTGTACTCCTTTGGGTTGTGGGAAGCCGTTATGTTGACGCCTCCATCGCAGTTGAAATGTTTAATTGCAAAAGCCACTATGGGCGTGGTAACTATGCCGATATCTATTACTTCAGAGCCTGTTGAGATAAGCCCTTTAATAAAATACTCTTTCAATTGTGGGCTGCTCAATCGCGTATCGCATCCTACAACAATTTTACCATGATAGAGGGTGCCAAATGCCGCACCTATCCGATACGCCACACCCTCATCTATCTCCGAAGGATAGATGCCCCGTATGTCATATGCTTTGAATATGCTCATTGTGCAGAATGAAAGGTCCAATTCTCGTTACTGACCCCTTCTTACATATCATTAAACAGCAGCGACTTATGTTTTATCTCCTCCCTGCTTACTTTTAGCCGGTATGGTTACTCGTACGCGCTTCTTCAGAATAGGAACTAACCGCTTTATTTCTATTGCCCCATCCTGCTCCATCGTATACGCATTGATCGGCATATCCGGGGATTTTCCATTCACTTCGTAGATATAAAACCCCTCCTCATCATCTATTGATGCAATAAACTCTTTATCGCCTACTTTCTTTATCCCGATACCCGCGACATCCTTCAACGCTTCTAGGATGCTTGTCCCCTTCCGAACTTCGATTTCATAATCCTCGCTGAACGTCTCCATCACTTCGTACAACTTCGCTCTATTGACCGTTAAGACATGTGTCTTCCCGAACGTCTTCCGGTTTACCAGTTCTGCCTCCTCTAAAATTTTAACATGCTTCGCAGCGACGGGTACTGATATCCCTAAAGCTTTCGCTAGACCGGATACATGATAATCAGTCTTCATCAAGAGCTTCAACATTTCCATTCTCGTTTTACTACTCAGGGCTTTGAATAGCATTGGTACGTACCCATTATTACCCACTATTACTTAACTTTATGAGTAATTTAGGTTATACCTCTTTGCAGTAATATAATTCCTCAGCTAATTTCTTTATATAACTTTTACCCTTTTCCCCTTCTTCTAATTGCTCTATCCATTCGTTTGGAATTGCCCGTTTGCCGTAATACGCACCGCTTATCGCGCCTGTCATAGCGCCTATCGTGTCCGTATCGCCACCCAAACTTACCGCATAGACTACACTATCCTCAAAACGGTCAAAGCGAAGAAAAGAGTAAATAGCAGTAGGTACAGAATTAAAAGCTGCTTCACCAGTACCCAATTCAGCTATTACCTCCTTTTTGGTTGCCTCTTTATCCAGAAGGATCTCTATCATGCCTACCTTATCTTTATATACGTTATTGCGAACAAACGCTTTCAGTTCGAACAGCATGCCTTCTTTTTCCCCACGCACGGCCACAGCGATGGCAAAAGCCTGCAAAGCTGCCCCTTCTTTGCCAAGTTCGTGCGAATGGGTAATATGGCTTGATTTATATGCTATCGCCCTGATCAAAGCGGTATTATCATAATAAAAGAGCCCCACAGGTGCGATTCGCATTGCCGCGCCATTTCCGTACGAGCCTTGTCCACCAAACAGTTTTTCTGACGCCTCTTCCCAACTTTCGCCGCCCTGTATCCGTTGCAATGCCTCTCTTGACCCCGGGCCGTATCCTCGCGTCGGATCATAATTCTTGATGAAGGTACGGGTCATATCCTCCCCGTTAAAACCGTTATTCTTGATTAAAGACTCAGCCACGCCTATCATCATCTCCGTGTCGTCCGTGTAGCGACCGTTACGCATTTTCAACTCTTTTTCCTCGCTATACCTCGAACGCACCCTCTCCATACTCCAACCTTCTAAAGGGGCGCCTAATGCGTCTCCTACCGCTGTGCCGATGAGTGCGCCGATGAATTTAGACTTTAGATCAACCATCACAGGTCACTCTCCACTCGCTTTCTGCTCCTTTGCTCTGTCGATCGAGCTGCCAAATTAAAGAACGCATGGCGTACGATTCTCGGTTTCCGTTCTTTATATAAGTAGTGAGTGTGTTAACAAATAGGTAATGCGTATAAAATCGAGTTCTGATAAGACCAAGGCGATCTTGTTGGTATGTGATGGTCTTGGCGATCGCCCCTCGATCGGCGGAAAGACCCCGCTGCAAGCTGCTCATACACCGAATATGGATGCAATGAGCGCAGCGGGAATAAATGGATTGATGGACGTCATATCACCGGGAATCGTACCGGGAAGCGATACTGCCCATCTCGCACTCTTTGGGTACGACCCGTACACGTATTACCCTGGAAGAGGCGTGTTTGAAGCTTTGGGTGCGGACATGGCGTTGCACAAGGGCGACGTAGCTTTTCGTGCGAATTTCGCTACGGTAGACAATAACATGCGGGTCGTAGATCGAAGAGCGGGGCGGAAAGGGAGTAAAGAACTTGCGGAGGTACTCGACGGGCTTGAGATAGAAGGCGTTAAGATCTTCCTGAAAAATACCACTCAGCATCGGTGTGCTGTAGTAATGAAAGGCGAAAATATCTCACGATACGTCTCAGACGTGGACACGCACGAAGCAGGAGGCTTTTTTCAGGAATGCAAACCGCTGCAAGACGACGAAGCTGCACGGAAGACCGCAGCCATTGTAAACAAATTTGTCAGGAAGAGTTACGAGCTGCTCAATGAGCATCCTGTGAATGCGGAGAGAAGAGAGAAGAGAGAACTGCCTGCGAACATCATCTTGCTGCGGGGTGCGGGCAGTTATGAGGGAATAACCTCGCTAAAAGAACGATTCGGCTTTAACGCTGCCTGTGTCGCAGGAGCGTCACTTTACAAAGGCGTAGCGAAATATCTTGGTATGGAGCTCCGTTCGGTCGAGGGCGCAACAGGTAAGGGAGATACGAACTTAACGAATAAAGCAGAAGCTGCATTGCAGGCATTGAAAAAAAATGACTTTGTTTTTCTTCATGTGAAGGACCCGGACAACCACGGCCATGATGGCGATTTTGAGGGCAAGAAAGCTATCATAGAGCGGGTTGATGAAGAACTCGTGGCGCGGCTCAAAGATGCCGATGCCTATATTGCGATTACGGGCGACCATAGCACACCCGTAACACTAAAGAGACACTGCAGTGATCCAGTTCCGTTGGTTATAAAAGGCGAAGGGGTTAGGACTGACGGCGTCAAGAAGTTCGACGAAATTTCTGTCGCTTCTGGCGGATTGTGCCGTATTCGCGGTCTCGATTTGATGCTGATACTGGCCGATTATATGGGTTATTACATCATGTACGGGACGTGAGAAGAAACCCTACAAATCCACATTACCACTTAGTAAATTGTGAAGCACATTTTTGTGAGATTTTATGATGATAAAATTTAATAATCATCAAGATTAATTGAACATTATTATGGAAAAGATTATTAGTGAATATCTTAAATATCTCAAAGGAGAAACAGAATGGATTGTTTTTACTTTTCTTGTAGCAATTGGGGGCTCATTATTATCTACAGGAGTTGATTTACTATTTGTCTTACTGTATTTTCTATTAACTTTTATCGGGTTCCTAT
>CAYNTR010000079.1:322-534 GCA_964400255.1 uncultured Halobacteria archaeon | reverse complement strand
TTCGAAGCTTTGTTTTATAATAGTAATCCAGTTGCATTCAAAATTTTAAACGCATTCAATGATTCAGCTATGGATAATTATACAACATTGAATGAAAAGACAGGCCTTGGAAGAAATACTATTGTTACCTATCATCATGTATTAGCAAACAGAAATTTCTTTATTAATAAAGACGCTATAGACTTCACACTTTCGCAGAAAGGGATAAATAT
>CAYNTR010000079.1:0-312 GCA_964400255.1 uncultured Halobacteria archaeon | reverse complement strand
CTTTTGGATAATTTTAAAAAATAACCAATTCTTATAGGATAAAAATAGATTTCACCCTTACAAAAAACCTTATGATATTTTTCCTGTAAGAATCTTGGCAAATAGTTAATGAATATTAGTTTTGAATGTAGGTCTATGGGATAGTTGCCATTTGGTATCTGTACCACTAAGATACCTTTAGGCGATAATACGCGGTATATCTCTTCAAGTGATTTTATTCTTTTTTCGGGGGATATATGCTCAAATACAGAAATTAGGGTAATGTCCTAATTTTCATGGCTCACTTTGAACATCAATAATTCCTTCCATCTC
>CAYNTR010000078.1:0-10345 GCA_964400255.1 uncultured Halobacteria archaeon | reverse complement strand
GAGATGGAAGGAATTATTGATGTTCAAAGTGAGCCATGAAAATTAGGACATTACCGATTATTGAAGATAGTTCAGAAAAAGTAAGAAGAGAGGAGAGAATTAAACATCTTTCTGAACTGCATAGACTTCTTGGAGAGTCAGTTAATCGTGCCTATACAATTGACAACCTATGTTCAAGTATTCTCGAAGACCTGGGCGAGGTAATTGGTTACGATATGGGGATATATTGATTTACAGTCCAGAAACTGACACATTTTTTACTTCAGCCCAAATAGGCTATCCAGACACCGAGGATTTGAAAAATAAAAGAGCGCTTACTCAGGAAGAGGAAATTGAGGAATGGAAAAAAGGTATTGCGACTGTGGCAATCCATCGCAAGGAACCTGTTTTTTTCCAGTTCACGAAGAAGTGGCCGAACGAGAAGGAGAATGAGCTTGTCCGGTATGCACATGACCTGGCTGAGAGATATAATCCCCAGGAAGTGTATGCGGTTCCTTTAAAGACCAAAGGTGAGCTTCATGGTGCACTCCTCATTCTTATGAAATCAGGAAGAGCGCTATCCGATGAGGATAGGAGTTTGCTTGAAGGTATATCAGAAGGGATTGCGGGTGGTATTGCAAAAATCAAAGCAGAGGAGGGGTTAAGACTTAAGGCTAATGCCCTTGAAAATTCTATTGATCCCGTTCTTATGGCTAATATGGAAGGTAAACTAACTTATGTGAATCCCGCATTCTTGAAGATTTGGGGTTATAATAGGGAAAAGGAAGTGTTAGGGCGTTCTTGCACAGCATTTTTGAATCGCGAACAGGGAGCTAGAGAGATTTTAGCAGTGGTGCAAGAGAAAGGGTACTGGAAAGGGAAATTAATTGGCATGAGGAAAGATGGCTCAAGATTCAATGCTCGATTATTCGCTTCGTTGGTAATAGGCAAAAAAGGACCACTTCAATTCATAGCAATCGCTGAGCCTGATAAAAATAATATATAAAGTGAGAATAATGACAAATGAGTGCTAAAACTGTAATGATTGTGGACGATGAACCTGGTGTGGTGGCTTTGATTGCGCGAATTTTAGAAGCGAACAACTACCGAACAATCAAGGCAAGGGATGGGCAGGAGTGCCTGGAAAGGGTAAAAGAAGACGTGCCTGATGTGATTTTGCTGGATATACTGATGCCTGGGTTGACAACGAGAGAGATATTAAGTGCACTAGAGAAGGATAGTAGATTATCCACCGTAAAAATTATCTTATTAAGTGCCGTTCATCTGTTAGAAGCAGAGGAAAAAGGTTTGCTCGCTGGGAAACAGGTCGTAGATTTCATAGAAAAGTCGTTTACCACAAGAAGGCTGATTGAAGCGATCAAGAAAGCTATAATGTCTTAACGTTGTCTCATAGGCCCAGAGATATCAGCTACTATTCTGGCGTAATAGGGCACGTGAATAGAAGGGGAAGCTTCTCGGTTTTCCATTTTTTGAAACTAATAATAGAATTTGAAAAATATCGAAAAACTTAAGGCACAAAACGTGCTACCGAGTTTTATGGTAACCACAAACAGGTACCATAAAAGGCACCCTTTTTGGGGAGGGCAAAACTAAAAAAGGAGGTGTTAGAAAAAGATGGTTGAGAAAGCAATGGCTTCTACAAGTCTGGTAGAGGTTATAGATCGGATATTGGACAAAGGTGTAGTGATAGATGCGTGGGCAAGGGTCTCTCTCGTCGGTATCGAGATACTCGCAATTGAGGCCCGGATAGTGATCGCTTCTGTGGAGACGTTCTTGAAGTATGCGGAAGCTGTAGGACTTACCGCTGCAGCAGAGGCAACGGCTTAAGTAGATAATAGGTGAGATGGATGGGTTTTTAAATCCATCCATTTTTTATTTTTGCATGTGGAGGTGAAAAAAATGGGAATGGGAGAAGAGATGCATAATCTATGTGAGGATATTGTTACATCACGATTTGAACGAAGCGAGATGATACAGGGGATAAAGAGTGACACTGGACAGATATTAACTGATGCACGGAATATCGTAGAGGATTTTGGTACTGAAAGGAAGAAGATGACCGAGGACTTAAAGAAGGACTTGAAAGCAAGCACTGAAGCGGTAAAAAAAGCGGTGAAAGTGATAAAAGAGGATGCACGGGGGAAATTGGAGGATTTTGGCGCTGCAAGGACTGAGATGAGTAAGGAACAGGCCAAGGGACTGGATGACTACACCGCTGGGATAAGAAGCAGTGTTACCGATTTACTCACTGATGCGGACAACATGATGAAGGATTTCGCAGCCGAACGTGTGAATATGGGAAGAGAACTCAGGAAAGAGCTGGGGAACTACAATTCTGGGATGAAAAAAGACGTGACGGTTTTGCTGAAGAATTTTGGAAACGAACGGGAGAAGATGGGGAAAGAACTCCGGAGAGACCTGGATGAATTTACCGCAGGGATTGAAAAAGACGTGGGGAATTTACTCAGCGACTTCAGCACGGCAAGAATGGAAACAGTCAAAGAATTAACGGGAATGCATGAAGAATGGCAGAGGATGGTAACGCCACAGGCTGTGGTAAAAAAAAAAGTAATAGAAGAAGAAAGAGCAGAAAAGGTAGAAGAGAGAGAAGTGGCTGAGCTGGAACTGGGGGAGTTAAAAGAGAAAGTGCGTGGGGTGATTAATTCGAGTCCCGGGGGGATATCGCTGACAGGCATTGGCTTGAAACTCGATGTGGAATGGAGAAAATTGATCCGGCCAGCAAAGGACCTCTTAGACGAAGGAAAGATCAGGAAAGAAGACCTCAATTATTACCCGGTAAGAGAGGAAGAGATGTAGGGGGATGTCCCGAGATTTAGATTTACTCTCAGTAATCAGCCCGAGACCGCAGAAAGATTTTGTCATTACTCCTCATATCAGTGAAATTACCGACCGTGCGCTCCGCTATATCAAAGCAGGGTTTCCCGTTCATCTTTCCGGACCGACCGGATGTGGGAAGACCACACTCGCAATGCATATCGCTTATAACCTCGGCAGACCTGTGGTATTGATAAATGGGGATGAGGAGTTCAGCACATCCTCACTGGTTGGCGGTGAATTTGGATACCGAAGGAGGAAGGTTGTTGACCGTTTTGTATCCCGTGTTTATAAGTTAGACGAGTCAATGTCAAAGACATGGATAGATGACCGGCTTACCGCGGCATGCAAATACGGCTTTACGCTCATCTATAATGAGTTCACACGGTCGAGACCCGAAGCAAACAACACACTTTTATCAGTGTTGGAGGAGGGGATACTTGAACTCTCAAGCGCTGCGCATAGAGGTAATTACCTAAAAGTGCATCCCGAGTTCTCTGCGATATTTACGAGCAATCCGGAGGAATACGCAGGCGTTTTCAGATCCCAGGATGCACTTCTCGATAGGATGATTACGATAAATCTGGGCTATTACGATGAGGAGACTGAGATTGCGATAACGGAGGCAAAATCAGGATTACCCCTTGAGGATGCGAAGAAGATTGTTCGTTTAGTGCGCAGGCTCAGAGAATCAGGTATTTGCGAACTCATGCCGACGCTCAGGTCATGTATCGTGATTGCATGTGCAGCAGGAAATGCAAAAGATGATTCGTTCAGGCAGGTCTGCATTGATGTTCTCTCACCAAAGATAGGAAGAGGAAAAACGGGTGATTTGGATCCCGTAGAGGTTATTGACGATATGCTCGCAACGGAAGAGATCGTATGAATGTATTGAAGCGAATAGAATGCGCATTTTGCGATGGCAAGGGAACAGATCCTTTTAAAATTCCGTCTCCGCTTTCAAAATGCCAGGTCTGCTGGGGAAGGGGAACTGTAATCGTTGCCGTCAGAGACAAGAAGATAACGTGCGTCTATTGTAATGGAAGTGGAAAGCATCCGGAGCTCAGGCTTACCTGTCCGGTATGCTGGGGAAAAGGCGTTGTCTCGGTCAAAGAGCCGTCAGTGGCATGCCCGGACTGTGAAGGAACTGGAAAAGCACCTGAGAGCAAATTACCCTGCTTGCGGTGCGATGGTAAAGGTGTAATAGGGGTGATTACATGAGAAGCGCTCTTTTTCACTCACAAATACTTAAAGGCTTGAGGGACATTAAGACATTGCCAGATATTAAGACATTCAAAGGGCTTATCAAATGCTTCGCGTGTAATGGCGCTGGAATAGCAAAAACAAGGCTGAGGTGTCTCGTTTGCGGTGGTAGTGGCTTTGTGAGGGGAATATGAAGACGACGAGAGATATAAAATCGAGTTTAGAACTTGGTAGGAAACAGAAAGTTCCAAGTAGAACTCGCTTTATCGAGGATAAAATAAAGAAGGAGCTTGCAGATGACTTCAGCCATATCTTAAGCGAGAATGAAAGGGCAAGGATAGAAGAAAAGGAGAGTGGAAGAGTCGAAGCCTATGATCTTGCACTGAAGAGATCGAAGATAAAGATATTAAGAGCAAAGGAGAAAGCAAAGATAGTGCAAGAGATAAGAAGCGGAAAGAAGACAAGTGGAGGAAACGTGGGAAGAACTGCACAAGTAAAACCAAAATCAAAACCGTCAAGAAAGAAGAATATTAACGAAATCAGTTTTGAATATTGATATGAAGAAAGTACCAAGATGGAGGTATGTCTATTGCATCATACCCTCGAAGAGTGAGCGGAACTTTGGGCCCATTGGGATTAAGGGAGAAGAGGTCTATACATCTCACTACAAAGACATCGCTGCTGTGGTATCAAATTCTACAGAGAACAAATATGAAGTCTTAGAAGAGGGGATAACGCACCAAAAAGTGGCGGAGGTTGTGCAGAAGGATTTCTGCTTAGTGCCAATGGCTTTTGGGCAGGTCTCTACCGAAGCGGATGTGAAGACATTTCTGAGCAAGAACTATTATGATTTGAAGGGCATTCTCGAGAAGCTTGACGGTAGCGTGGAGCTTGGGCTTAAGCTTATGTGGAAGATGGATGCTATAATGAAAGAGATCGTGGCGTCGAATGATAAGATCAGAATATTGAACAAGCAGATAAGTTCAAAGCAGAAGGATCGCACATACCAAATGAGAATAGAGCTTGGCAAGATGGTTGCAGAAGAGCTTGAGAAGAGAGGAAAGCAAATAGCATCGAAGATATTTAAACAATTAAGTACGCTATCGGTAGATAGTGGAGAGAATAAGCCGCTTAGCGATGAGATGATATTAAATGCCTCATTCCTCGTTGAGCGCGAGAAGGAGCATGAGTTTGACGAGATGGTGAATACAATCGAGGATGAGTATGGAGAAAAGGTAACCATGAAGTATGTCACATCACCGCCGTACAACTTCGTGAACCTCAGGATCAGGCGGTGAGTGAGCAGGATGTTCCTCATAGATGATCTCTTACGATTCCCGATAGATATGGGAATGAAGGTATTACGAACGATTGCGGAGCAAGTAGATGATGAGATGCTGAGAACTGAGGAATCGGTGCGGAAAAAGGTTATGGAGACGCAGTTGAAGTATGAGACGGGAGAAATGGGGGAAGAAGAGTATCGTGAGATAATGGATTATCTCAGAAAGAGACTGGAGGAGGTGAAGGGAGAATAAAATGGAGATAAAAGAAGTAATAGAGAAAGCGAAGAAAGAGATTGGTGAATTAACCACCTTAAAGTTAAATACGGTCATAGGGGCATCGAAGGACGAAGAGAGTGGAGGATGGAAAGTTATGGTGGAGTTGCTTGAAAAGGCATCTATACCTGATTCTATGGATTTGCTCGGCGTATATGAGGTGCTTCTCAGGGAGGAAGGGGAGATTATAGGGTTCGAGCGGAAGGGTATGAGGAAGCGTGGGGATGTCGAGCGACGTGAGGAATATTAAATGCACTGTTTAAACTTTTAGATGAGTTTTATTTTTAGAAAAAGTTCGCGGAATAGAAAACCAGCACAGAAGAGATTGGGAGGTGTAAGGAAGAAGTAATGGAAAAGAAGGAGAAAGAAGGCAAAAAGGAGCCGGTTATAGATTTCGGCTTAAGTTTTGGTGGAATGCTGAAAGGGCTCGGTGATTTCATGAATACCGTGGTAGAGATGGCAGAAGAGGGAAAGAGTGAATTTGAGAAGGTTGGAGAGATTTCTTTTGATAAGGCGAAGAAGTTGAAAGGGATGTACGGCATATCAGTACGAATAGGTGGAGCGGGGGTACCGATAGTGGAGAAATTTGGAACAGTGCCGGAGACAGATGTTCGGGAGCCACTGGTGGATGTCTTTGATGAGAAAGATATGGTGCGCGTCATAGCGGAACTGCCGGGAGTGGAAGAAAGCGATATAAAAACCGAAAGAGAGGGGAACATCCTGAAGATAAGAGCAGAGCGAGGGGATAGGAAGTATGAAAAGGATATAGAGCTTCCGGCAGCAGTGAAAGGCGAGCTAAAATCGAGATATAAGAACGGTGTCTTGGAGATCGAGCTAGAAAAGGCTTAATCCACGCCCATAAGGAATCTGAAGTAGCGCTTGAATCCTTGCTCGAATAGAGGTTTTAGCTCAGCAATCTCTTCTATCCTTCCGAGGACTTCGCTCCTTTTATCAAACAAAAGGCTGTCCAGGCGTTCCTTCTGCCTGAGCAAGCTGATATATTTTATCTCAGGGATCTCATCTTCAACGATCTTCAAATACTTTGGATGCTGTGCTAGTTCGTCCATTTTATCATACACATCATCAGGCAACTCGCCCGGGTCAAGCCCTCTCATTAGTACGAATTCCTCCCACCTCGGTCGTTGTGTCGCCCTGTAAAGTTTGCTTATTCCCCTACTACCCCTGAATATTGCTTCAGGTATCAGCAGACCTGCATCCTCGAGTATGCGGCAATGCTTTGATATTGCGGACTTCGATAGCTTCTTTACTCCTTTCGTCTCGGCATCCATAATTTCGATGCCCTTTGCGATATCAGATACACTTTTAGGGCCGTTTCTCAGGAGATAGAGATATATGTGGAACCTGCTCGGGTTGAGCAACGCTTTGTCCACTTTCGTTAGTTCCATGGTCAGTATTATACAGGGTAGTACCATAAATAATTTTTGTATCATTTTTCTATTTTCGTAAACTTTTTATACTCACAAAGATAAAAAGTACATGATGGTAAGATGCCACTTCAAGCAACACATGAGCCATCGACGTTGATCGATGTGATTGAGCGGATATTGGATAAGGGGTTAGTAATAAACGCGGATATCACCGTAAGTGTTGTGGGTATCGAGCTTCTCGGCATAAAGGCGAGAATTGCGCTCGCTTCTTTTGAGACCGCTGCGAAGTGCGGCTTAGAGTTCCCATCGGGAACGAACTATAATGCCCCAGCATGGCAGGGGATAAAAGAAGAGAAGGAAGAATGCCCGCAGTGCAGAAAAAATGTTTCCGTTGAAGAATTGCTAGATGAAGGATGTCCGTGGTGTGGATGGATAAGCGCGAAGGCAAAGGGAGAGCAAAAACAGAAGCAAGAGCTTGTGACGGAGTAATATGGAACCGAATTGTGATACTCAGGTTACACTCGTAGACCTGCTTGATAGGATACTGGATAAGGGCGTGATGCTGAATGCTGATATTATCATCTCAATATCAGGAATTCCTCTGATCGGGATAAATCTAAGGGCTGCGATTGCTTCGGTGGACACAATGCTCAGGTATGGCATATGGGAGGATTGGGATGCTGCTCAGAGGGTTATCGCAACAAAAGAGCGAAGAGGAAAAAGGATTGACAAACTACCATTGTTGGAAGGTGAAGAGATCATTCTGGAGATGCCCGGCTCGTATTGGTATTCAAAAGGGATGTACCGGAATTGGAGACTTGGACGTATCTATGTCACTGATAGGCAGGTATTTTTATGTGGGAAAGAACCAGCGAAAATCATATTTGAGGCGTTTTATGAGGATATAGGCGGCTTTGCACTGGAAAGGAAGAAGAATAGTGCAAAAAAGGAGACCGACTATTTCTACCTCTTTTTGAAGAGCGGAGCGGTAGCACGGCTGCATCCAACGGAAGTATATCCGTTGAAAGAGGCGATAGAAAGAAGAATGAATGAACGCGGATTACATTTTGAGAGAAGAGCAGTTCCAATGATGGATGAGGTCGGGGAATTATAAAAACCACTTCTTAGAAGTTGTAAAAAAGGAGGGGAGATATGAAGGATAAACAGGATGAAGAGAGCATAGTTGAGGAGGTAGTGGATGAGATTCTACCGGGAATGGGTAGGCTGGTAAAAAAATTGAAGAAAACATCGCCGGAAATCGAGAGGAGAATAGAGGAGACTGATAGGGAGATAAAGGAGAGGTTGGAGAAGGGCTATTCTCCAAAACCAGTGATTAAATATGGATATTCTATGAAAACTTTGGTGGGAGAAGAGAAAGTTGAACCAAAAGAAAAGGTAAAGCCAAAGATAGAGATAGTAGAACCAAGTGTGGATATTTTTGATGAGACGAATTACATACGGGTGATAGCAGAGCTACCCGGCGTAAGTGAAGATGATATAATGGTGAATTTGAGCGGAAGAAAACTCGTTATAGATGCTGCTACTAAAGAACGGAGATACCACAAGGCTATCGAGCTTCCATGCGATGTTAAGGATATGAAAAAGCGATACAAAAACGGAGTCTTGGAATTAGAAGCTGTGAAAAATGGTTCTTGATATTGACGAGGATAATCTGAAGCACGGTGTCTTGGGGCTTGTTATCGCACTCCTGGAGGTTATAAGGGACGTGCTTAAACTGCAGGCGGTGAATCGTATGGAATCCGGAGTTTTAAGTGAAGAGGAGATAGAACGGCTCGGTAAAGCTCTTAGTGAACTTGACGTTGTAATAGATGAAATAAAGGAAGATCAGGGGATTACAGAAACCGTAAAATCTGTAAGGGATGGCTTGGATGACCTCGTGGATGATGTGATTGGCAAGTTGGTGAAGCCAGATCAGTTGGTTGAGGAGACATAGCAATACGATGAGATGAAGAGAGAAGAGTTTCCTAAAGAGGCTGTTGCATCAGCAGCAACAAGCAAAGATGACCCAACCCTAACGACGAAGGCAGGAAGAGATCAAAGATTGGGACTGTACCTCTATGGAATAGCGGATGCAAATGCGCAAACAGAACTTGGACAGATAGGAATAGAAGAAAACGCGGTATATACAATGCCTTATAAGGAGCTTTCTGCAATCGTCCATGATTGTCCCTTGGAACCATATAACAGCGAGGATGAAGAAGTCGTGAAGGGCTGGGTGAAGACGCATCAGCATGTTCTGGATGTTGCTGAGGAAAAGTTCGGCACCGTGATCCCATTTGGTTTTGACAGGATAATAAAAGCAGAGGATAGGGCATCTGCGAAGGAAGTATTGAATAAGTGGATGGCGGAGGAGTTTGATAATTTAAAGAAGATGATGGAAAAAATACGGGGTAAAAAGGAATACGGTGTGCAAATATTTTATATCCCATCCGTGCTGAGCGAGAAGATTATAGCAGAAAGTGAGGAACTCAGGAAGATAAAAGAGGAGATGGAATCGAAGAGCCCTGGAACTGCTTATATGTACAAGCAAAAACTTGAAACTGCAATAAAAAAAGAGATGGAATCAAGAATGGTTTATCATTTCAAAGATTTTTATGAAAGAATAAAGGAGCATGTTGTAGAAATAGTGGTAGAGAAAACGAAGAGGACGGATGAGAAGGACAAGCAGATGATTATGAACCTATCTTGCCTTGTAGCTACTGATACATATAAAGAGCTGGGGACTGTATTGGAGGAGATTGATCAAGAAGAAGGGTTTTCTGTTCGTTTTACGGGACCTTGGCCGGTGTACTCTTTTGTGTGAGCAAGAGCTAAGACTTTTTAATTTTGGGTACCTCCTCTTCCAAGGCAGGCTAAAGGAGGGAGAGATTGTTCGGTATGGCCGTGTCAGAGAATATAAAGACGAATAAGGTTCTACTTACCGGGTATGAAGTGCTGTGTATAGCCAGGGATGAGTAATTGCAGCACAAACGAGATGGAAATGAGAAATAAGAGCAAAAACGAATAGTTACCCGAGAAGGTATCTAACGGGGTTTTAGAACCCCTCTTATCCTCTTCCCATTCCCCCCATTCCGGCCTGAATTCGGGGGCAGTCGTCGATGCAGATGTACCGCGGGCTTCATGATCTCTTTTATATTCTTCTCCAACGCACCAGTGCATTTCTGGAGGGATATGCTCTCTGCAAAGCGTATCGCCACAGTACTTACATCTATTTAATGCTGGTTTCCCACAGACGGTGCACGTACGCTTGGCCAGTGTCATATCATTCAAAAGAAGGGTTATACATTTAAAACGTTAACTCCGCTCATTTAGGGAATACATCAAGCCCCACCTTCGCGTCGA
>CAYNTR010000077.1:0-10410 GCA_964400255.1 uncultured Halobacteria archaeon | reverse complement strand
TCCATTTGATGTCTTCGTTCGTCAGTTTCACCATGCCATCTGAAGGCATGGATCGACGAAATAATTTTTGTACTCCACATATTTTCGTACGTCAATACTTCTCTAAGTGTATTTTGTGTATTCCAATATTTTTAGCTTAGCTGATTTTTGGGTCGAGAATTTGTGAATAAACACAGTTGCATGGAGTGGATACCCGAAGGATGATTGTGTGCAAAGATCACATATGTAGCTCTCTCGGTGATGACGTCAGCGACTTATTTTAAGGATTTTCTTGATATTTTAGACTCGTAGGCTACCGAGATTTAGCCGTTTCAATGCAAAGTTCAAAGGGCAAAAGATATCACTAACTCCGGATAGATTACGTGATAAAACCAGCTAACCTCAAAACCCGAAGCGGCTATGGAAGAAGCGATGAAGCGATTTAGTAAGGTTAACCTAAAAACCACAAGCCAACTGCAGGATAATCAAAATTATCTTCACCTATCCCAGCTTGCTAAACCTAAGAAGCGAAGCTATCTGAACAAAGTGAAAAATTAAAAATGGACAGTTGACTGTCCGATAAAGAGGTTTATCGTCTCCTTCGTAAGTTATTCTCGAAGCCGGTTAGTGCGATGAGGCCGACGGGTGTGAGTGCCGAAATTATGATAATTTCTTATGCGTGAACTATACCCCAGGGGTTAGATAACTAAAGCACCAGTCAACAAGCAGTTAATCAAAATTCACCTCGCTTTGATAATGCGAACGAATAAAATTATATCCCCAACTGTGGAATATGCGCCAGATACGCCTCCCTGAGTTCTTCTTTGTCTATGTGATCGTAGATGTCAATAGCGTCCCTTCTCTTGTCACCCCTTAGTTCTGCTATAAACTCTCGTGGCATCCCTGCTCTCCGTAGATGCGTGGTGAACCAATGCCGGCAGCAGTGAGGGGAAAAGTGGTCTTCCATCTTATCTGAATCAGGATTGTGCAAGCCTACTCGCTGTGCATATTTTGTAACGACAGTATAGACACCATTTCGTTGTAATCGCCCTCCTTGTTCACCGATGAACAAGGCATTACTTTTTGGGTCCCTTTGCTCCCTTAGTCTGATCCATCTTTTGAGCACTCTTGCAGTTTCATCATCAAAGAAGATCATTCTATTGCTCCTTTTTCGTTTGGGTTTCAGAGTTATGCTGCTTTCAAGCCAATCTATGTCATCTACGTCTATGCTGATGAGTTCTCCTCTTCTAATACCTGTCTTGGCAAGAAGTGTTATTAGCGCTCTATCTCTCACTTCCAGGATTGAATTGAGGAGTATTTTCATCTCCTCGATTGATATGAGCTTCCTCTCGGAATTGCTGCCGCGATCTTTTTTGTACGATCTCAGAAATTGTTTCCTTACTGCTAACACCGGATTTTTGACGATATATTCCTCTAACTCAAGAAATTCGTAGAGGCTCGATAATGCGGAGAAATAGTTTTCAATCGTCTTTTGCTTCACCATTCTTACCTGCCTGAGATATGCAAGAAAATCCTTTAGCGTTCCCTTATTTACATCAACCAAGGATGTCCCCCGCTGAGCAAGGAAATCAGTGAAGATTAAGATGCTGGATTTGTATCGCCGTATTGTTTCAGCGGTCATACCTTTCAATTCACAGTCATCATAGAACTCCTCGATTAAATCCAAGTTGTCTAAATCTCTGTGGTCCATTACGGCAGCCTCACTGCTCATCCGTTCCACCTCCAGCCCCTCTTCGTCGATGAGACAAGTCCGTAAGCTTCGAGGTTTTCTAACTGCTTTGACACCGCTATTACAAGATTGCTATCGCGGGGATCTATGCCAAGATCCTTCAACAATTCATCGCTGTCTACAACACCTCGCCTTTTCAGAATGCCAATCAACTCCTTATCGTATTTCCTTACTCCCTCAAATCGTTCTTCCAAAAAGACTTCTGCTCTATACTTTCTCAATTCGTTATCCAATCGTTCTATTACGATTTTCTTCTGGCGATTATCATCACTCATTTCTTTTATTTGGTCTCGTAGTTCGTTGATCTCTTTGACCAAATCTCCAAGTGGCTTGTAAGTCGGATCTTCTTCCTGCTGTAGTGAATTTTCCACATGCTCTATAACAAACTTAGAGATAGAGACGCCTTGCTTCTTTGCCCGCTTTTTCCATGCCTTAACCATCACATGGGAGGGTAGATATACGTAAATAGACCGCTCTTTGATGGTTTCAGTCTTCTTCTTAATATCGCCTTCTTCTTTTTGCCCCATAATCCACTATTGGGCGTTAGTATATATAAAATTACTGGTAAAATCATGCGGGGGGCAGGATTCGAACCCGCGAACCCCTGCGGGAGCAGATCTTGAGTCTGCCACCTTTGTCCACTCGGTAACCCCCGCTTACACTTTCTAAATCAAACTAAACGATTATCGTCGCAGAAGAAGCTATCTTTGAGAACCGCTCTAACGCCTCTCGTGCGACAGGGCCTCGTATCTCCGTGCCCTTGGGATTGCCCTTGTCGTCCACAATAACTGCAGCGTTGTCCTCAAACTTGATACGCATCCCCGAAGGTCTTCGGTATTCCTTACGCTGTCTCACAATCACTGCCTTCAGGATCTGCTTTTTTATCTCCGGTCTTCCCCGTTTGACAGTTATAATCACCATATCTCCAACCCCAGCTTTCGGATACCTGTTCTTGACACCTCGGTATCCCTTCACTGCTATTATCTGTACTACTTTTGCTCCAGAATTATCCACGCAGTCCAAACGTGCACCGGTCGGCAACGCCTTCGTTATCTTTGCTTTCAATCCCTTCATCTTTTATCTCCCTCCTATTATGGTAGTTCCTATCAAATCCCATCTGTTCACGGTATTTCCTCGGTTCCTGGAACTGAGCCAGAGGGATTTAGATAAATCGTGATAAGAGCAGACATCTGTAATTTCGACATCCATCGGACGCTCACCTTTTCTCTATCACCACAAAGCTTTTGGTCTTGCTGAGCGGTCTGCATTCTGCAATCTTTACCACATCGCCCACTTTTGCATTGATGCAGGGCGGGTTATGTGCGTGTATCTTTGACGTCCGCTTCTCATACCGCTCATATTTTGCAATTTTCCTGAGATACGACCTCAGAACAACTACCGTCTTCCGTGCTTTATCGCTTACCACCTCGCCTTCTAAAATCTGCCCTCTAATTGGCAGTGTACCATGAAATGGACAATTTGGATCGTCACATTCCTTCCTCGGCTTCCTGACATTTATCCCTATTTCTCTCATTTCTCTTCCGGCCTACGTATAACGTATAAAAATCCTCTCATTTCTTTTCTTATGTAATTTTGAAATATGTCCTTTTCCTCGTGGTTACCCACTCAGGTAGGTATACCTTTAACTCTTTTTTATCCTATCTTCAGGTCTGGAAATAAGCCGATCGCCCTTCACTCGCACGCGAACGCCACTGCTCAACGCAAAAATGAATCGATTTCCTGCTTTGGGTATCTTTTTCTCATTCTTTCGAGTGTTCTCAATCACCAGCATATTCCGGGTTTCATCAATGACCGTTCCCTCGAGTCCTCGTACACTTCGGTTACTGCTGTCACCGACAGTGATCTTCAACCCGATCAGTTCATGCTGCACTAAATTACTCGGCGTTATGTTCATTCTTCACCCTCCAACGAATAACCCATTTCTCGAAGCGTTTTCTGTGTTACCACTTTTTGGTTGCCTTGTAATTCTATAACCCCCTCCTTTATCGTGCCTCCACATGCGAATTTCGTCTTTAACTCTTTTGAAAGCGCTTTCAAATCGACTTCTTTTGCATTTAACCCCTCTACCACCGTAATAATTTTTCCGTACTTCTTTTTGAGTGTAAACACCTTCACAATTTGCTGCTCTTTTGCGATCTCCTTGCAAATGCATACATCACTTGGCAACCCGCATTTATCACATATCTGCATGTGCGGATTTACCTCCCCTCTCCACGGGCTTTCGCTTCTTCCTTTTGCTCTTCTCGTTGAACTGTTTTAATTCGTGCTATTGTCCGTCTCACTTCTCCTATTCTTCCCGGATTATCCGGCGATCCACCCGTGGCTATTACCCCCCGCTCTTGTAACAAATCCTTCATTAAACTCTCCAGTTCTTCTTTCCTCTCCTTTTCACTCATCCTTCTTATATCTTCAATTCTAAATATGCTCATTCTTTACTTTCCTTTTCTTCTTTCCTTCTACTTCCTCTTCACCTTTAACTTCCACTTCCTTTTCTTCCTTTTCCTCTACTTTTTCAACTTCCTTGGTTACACTCTTCATCTGGAACGAATCAAGTATCTTTGAATCGGGCCTCACGATCCATACCCGTACACCTATGACTCCTGCCTTTTTCTGTGCTATTGCATACCCTTTATCCACGATCTCCTCGGCTATGGAGCCACAGTGCTTAATGTATCCATCTACCATCTTCTCCATTCGTCCGCGAGGACCTTTGAGCTTCCCGGACATGATTATTTCGCAGCCGAGAGCACCCTTATCCATGATCCGTTGCAAGGTTGACCTTCCTGCTCGTCTGAAATGCCATCCACGCTCGATGAGTTTGGCAAGTCTACTTGCCATCAATTGTGCGTTGAGTTCCGGTACCTCTATGGGTTGAACATCTATTTGCGGGTTATCCAGTTCCTGCCGCTTCACTATCTCGTCTGTCATTTTCCTTATTCTTCTCCCTTCCTTTCCTATTACCATCCCCGGCTTCTCAACTTTCACCGTTATCTGCGTACCCATCGGCGTTCTCTTGATATCCATGCCTCCATAACCCGCGCGGTCTAACTCGTTTCTGAAGTATTCATTCATGCGAACTTTCTTTATCCCTTCCTCAACGAATATCCTCTCTATCAACTTTTCACTCCTAACTCCCTTCTTCTCTCAGTATGATCTCAACCGTGACCGTTTCGGTATTAAATGGTGTCGCACGACCAAAAGCGCGTGGTATGATGCCTCGTAACGTGCGTCCTTCCTTCGTGGCTACATGCCACACGCGCAGTGCCTCCACATCAAATCCTTTATACTCCGCATTGCCTTTCGCATTTCGAAGTAATTTTAAGATCTCAGCGGTCGCTTTAATGGGGTATCTCCCCGCATACCACTTTGTTAGCCCGCGACGATGTGCGACTTTCTTTTTATACCGTTTGAATGGGACAGCCACCTCTCCGTCTAACACCTTTTCCAGATAGGTCTCCGCATCCTCTACTCTTTTTCCTTTTATCGCTCTGCATATCTCATGAGCGTGCTTAGGAGAAATGTGGAGCTCATACGCCATTGCCCGTGCCGTTGTTTCTGGATCGATGTCGTTTTCCCTACTAAATTTAACCTTACCCATGCTCTCTCCTCTTTCCGTTACTTCAGAGGCACGTATTTTGAAGATCTCGTTGCCCCTACGCCCGCAGCTCCATGTGTCACCTTTTTACGTGTCAATACCAGCTCGCCCAAATAATGCCCCATCATCTCAGGTTTTATCTCGATATATTCGAAACTCTTGCCATCGTGGATCCCTATCTTCTTTCCTACCATGCTCGGCAGGACGATAGCATCTCGTAAATGTGTTTTAATCCCCTCTTGACCCGAGTTTATCTCATCAAGCAGATTCTCCTCTTCTGCTCGCAATGTCCTCTTTATTTTCCGCCGTTGCCGCGCGCACATTAATTCAGCGAAATCGTCAAGCTTCATTTTCTTGAGCTTTGCTAGGGTATATCCACGATACGTAAACTCCTCTTCCTTCTTTTTTAGAGTTGTTTTAGACTTAGACTTCTTTTTCTTTGCCATGTCACTCTTTTACCTCATTTCTTCCCTGTTCTTCTTGCTGCTATGCTTCCTACCTTCCTTCCTGGCGGTGCACCCCTACCAGGCGTTTTCGGCTTTCCAACATGCTGATGGCCGCCGCCCCCATGTGGATGATCCACGGGATTCATCGCGACGCCTCTTACCGTCGGGTATTTCGCGGCATGTGCTTTCATCTTATGATATTTCTTTCCTGCCTTCACAAACGGCTTTTCAGTACGACCTCCTCCGGCAACAACACCGATCGTGGCAAAACAGTCTGAGGAAAGCCATTTCTTCTTCCCACTGGGCAGTACAACAAGTGATTTTCCCGTCTCATGCTCATGTGCTAAAAGCGTCGCACAATCGCCTGAAGACCGCACGAATTTTCCCCCGTCGTTGGGTCGTGCTTCTAAGTTACAAATCATGATACCTTCTGGCAAACAGCGAAGAGGAACTGTATTTCCGGTCATAATCGATGCGGATTCCCCATATGACACCGCATCACCTTCCCCAACGCCTTCAGGAATAACTATAAAACGTTCCTCAATCCTTTTTTCGCCTCCGTTATCTCGTTCTACATGTATAAGAGCAATAGGTGCACTCCTCGCTGGGTCATGCACTATTTTCACGATTCGTCCTGATACTGTTTCATTCTCATTCAGCCGTACATGTTCGAGATTCCCTTTATAGCGGTGTGAGGGTGCTCTAAACGTGGACGACCCTTTTCCTCTCCGTTGTGCTATTATTCGTTTTCCCATTTTCTCGTAGACTTATAATATCCCCAATGAGGTTCCAATTTCCTTCGCCCTCTCTTCTTCCTCTAATTCTATTATCGCTTTCTTCTCACCTTTAAATGTTATCATTGTCCGCACACTCTTCACCGGCGTTTCAAACACGCGCTCCACTTCTCGTTTGATCTCTTGCTTATTGGCCCTCAAATTGACAATGAATTGGATCTTATTCTCCGAATCGATCATCAGAGTTGCTTTTTCACTGGGGACTATATGCTTCAGTTTTTCGGCCATTACGTATCACTCCATTGCGTAAGTTGTGAGAGAGACGATTCCGTCCAGATGGTTAACCTGCCGGGATGCGTCCCCGGTGCAAGCAATTCAGCATTGAGTTCCTCGACATAGGACACATCGACACCCGGCAAATTTTTCGCGGCTACCTTTATTTGTTCATTCTCAGGCAGGCCTTTACCACGAGCGATAACGATCAAAATACTCTTTTTAGCCTTATATCTTCTTCCTCGCATCTTCCCTTTACCAGCCCGTATTTTCCTTCCCTTTGCACGGAGCACGTCGTCCCACACGCCTAGGGCCTTAAAAAATTCTTCGACATCAGCGGTTTTCCCGAGGCCCGCAAATGAATCTTCAACCACAATCGGAAGCTCTATCTCCTCATTAAATCGGTGCCCCCGATTTCTTACCTGTTTGGGGTCTATGGTAGCTGCGATAGCGGATTTTATCGCTTTTCTCCGTTCTTTTTTATTAATTCTCTTAATCAAAATCTTATCGTTTTTTGGAGGATGCGCTCGTCTTCCACCAACCGTCTGCGGTGCCCGTGCCGCTCTCCGGCCATCGGTTATACGAGGTACACGGGCAACTCCTCGACCGGGACCCCAGCTCTCTGCAGATGTTCTTCGCCCGGCTAAGGGGTCCGTGCCTTTGGGCTGGAATCGATTCGATTGTATTGCAAGTACCGCTCTCTTTATCAAGTCAGGTCTGTAGTCTTGCATGAAAACCTGAGGAAGAGATATTTCTTTTACAAAACTCCCTGATAAGTCTAACACCTTTGCTTTGCTCTTCACTTCTTCAACCATCGCTTTTTTCTCGTGTATGTCCTATTTCCCCTGTTGTGATTTCTGGCTTATATAAACGATTTCAGGGACACCCAGCTTAGGATGAACTCGTATCGCGTGGGAGATTCTTACGAATCTCTTTTTCGGCCCGGGGACACTTCCTTTCAGTAAAAGATAATCATTTTGGACCATGCCGTAGTTCAGGAAGCCTCCTTTTGGGTTTATCTCTTCGCCATCCTCTCCTATTTTCAATACTCTCTTGTTATTCTCGGTTCGCTGGTGATACCCGGTTTGACCAAGCTGTGGGACACGCCATCGGACTCTGCGGGGCCTCCAGCCGCCGATAGCACCCACGTGACGACCTCTGCCAGACCGCTTTGCTTTGGCATTCTGGATCATAATTCCCCATCTCTTCACCGGACCCTGTGTGCCCTTTCCCTTGGTCACAGCGGTAACATCGACAAAATCCCCCTCTTTAACCACGTCTTTAATCCTTAACTCTTTTCCAAATACTTCTTTTGTATATTCGAGGTCTTTATCGACCTCTCCGCTCATCTTTATCTCCATTAGATCGTGCTTCTTCTTTGGCACGCCCTTTACAACCTCAGGTAACGTGGAGGCTATCACGTGTAAACTTAAGGTCTGTTTATTTTCAGACTTCGTGATTATTTCTTCTAGTGCAGTCAATTTTTCTCCGTTTTCGGGCGTTGCTCCTGCCCAGACTTCCGTAACCGTACGCTTACCGTAATTAGTATCTTTATAAAGTCGAACCCCTTCTACCCGCATAGGCGGCGTTTCTATTATTGTAGCGGGAATAGCTATCTCCATCCCCTTCGTCAAGCTATGAGGGTTGTCATCAGTAAGAATGAGATGTGTCATACCGGCTTTAAATCCTGCAAAGCCTTGTAGTTTCTTACCTGTGGCTCGTTCTTCCCTCTTTATTCTGCATGTCTCACGTTGTGCTCGCTTCCTCGGCGAAAAGGCGAGCGATCCCCTCCGTGGTCTGTGTCTTTTTGCCATCTTACTCTTCTGTTATGGTTAGATACTGTAAGAAATAAGAATATAAAAGCATATTAAGTCAACTCAGTCTACGGTCAAAATGCCAGTCTAACACACTCTTCCGTCTTGCATAACCGCACTTCTGCTCCGCCACAGAGAAGAGGCACGTATCGCAACATTTTGCCTGAGTTTGTTACGACATACTTGTAATTCTCAAACGCAGGGGAAACGACGAAACAGGTATCACAAATCACGTTCACGCCGTAGTTCTCTAATTTACTTACCACTTCTTGCATGCGATTTTTTATTGCTCGTGCGGTGAATATGAAGAAATCTTTCTGTACTTTTCGTCCCTTCGCTTCTGCCCTCACGAGTTCGTATATCTGCTGGAGTTCCGTTGCGGAGCAATGAGGACATCCTATCGCGGTGACATCGACCCTCTCATTCTCTCTATAAAATTTGGTCAGATCGACTTTCTCCACCACAATTTTTTCCTCAAGGGTACCTATTGCATCAGCTTCGGGTGTTATTCCCTTTATGTGATACAGTCCGACAGAGCCCGTCGCGCCTATTGCAGCGCCTAAGTGTTTTAGTTCGTCATCAGTTGGAGAAGAAGACGACGTAAGTTCTATCACCGGTATTTTATTCCCTACAAGATCCCCGATCAAAAAACCAAGAGCGCTGAAGTCCGCATCCTTCAGGGGACATTTCACGCAAACGCGTACCTCAGGAGCTCTGTTTTCAGTTAAGTGGAGTCCATAACAAGGTGTTTTGCCGATAAGTGCAGCAGCGAGAGCAGATGGTGCTCCTTCCATATTGGTCCGCGCACCAAGAACAGAATTCGCATATAAGACGGCAGATGATTCTGCCCACGCAATATGATCTCCTTTCTTAGGCTTTTGACCAATGAGATACGGAACACACGTGCACTCAACGGATACACCCAATCGCTCATAAGCATTGATAATATCTCGTTGTCTCGTTACGAATTTATCAGGAATATTCATCGTATCCCATTCTTCTCGATCCATTCCGGTGGGATTTAACGTGCTCTTAACCTTTACTGTGCCTGCTAACTTGGTGATAAACTCAAAAGCCTCTCCAATTGTTTTATACGATGCACCGGAGATATGCGCGCTTTTTATGGGTATTAATTGTGATGCCTTGTTGATATCACCTATTGCAACGAGAATCTCCATTGCTTTTTTCTTTGTCCAGCCTTCCTCTCCGTTGTATATGCGCTCCTCTTCCTTGGTGAGATGCATTGTAGTACTCTTAACTAAAATAGAAGTATTTAAATATAACAAAAATAACAGTTATAACGGTGATGCTAAAAATGGTAAAAGTAAATATAGATATAGAAGCGAACTTGCACAAGACGATAAGAAAAGAAGCTATCGATAGGGGGATAACCATGAAGGCATACCTTATCGAACTCATCGAGAAAGGTATGTTGACAGAACAGGGTGAAGTTTTAGAAGTGAGTAAGAGTGATGAGGAGTAACTGAGAGGTTACTATGAAAAAGTAATATGCGCTCATAGTTTTTAAAGTACCGTGTATACTTGCAATAATAGAAATGTTTTTAATAATTTTATAATCTAAAATATAATGAAGGATTTTAAAAGGGTATAGTCAAATTAATCACTAAAATTTATAACACAGCTTTTAACATAAATATGATTAAGATAACTATGTCACTAAAGATATATGGGTTACTAAAGTCATCGAAGAAGCATGTGTGTGCCGCTGTCATGTTAACTTACTAACGTTAACTCCGCTCATTTAGGGAATACATCAAGCCCCACCTTCGCGTCGAGT
>CAYNTR010000076.1:0-10645 GCA_964400255.1 uncultured Halobacteria archaeon | reverse complement strand
TCCCCAGTACCTCCGGAAGAAAGGAGTGGTAACGTGAATTGCGGGACGGCCTCTTCAAACTTAAAAATGTCCTTTTGGATAGCACTAAAATTTAGTTGAAGTCCATTGTCCCATTTAGCCGAGATTTGTAAATCCGTGGGTATTTTTTTGAAAAAGATAAGTTCCGTATCACCAAGACCAAGACGAGAGATTGGTTGTGCTAAATTCACTTGCCAGCGTATGTTCGTGAATCTCGGATGTTCTCCTCCACCAAAAAGAAACCGTATCGAGTCATAAACAAGTTGGATAGCTTGTAATGCTGATGTTTTGCCAGAGCTATTTTCTCCAATTAATACGTTAAACTGCTTCAGCTTCAAAGTGTAATCTTCAAATCCTCTAAAATTATGCATAACAAGCTCTTTAAGGTGCATTTTTCCGCCCACCCCTCCAAACCACTTTCATGAATATTACCTAATACAATTTATCTTACGTCACTTTAAAAAATCTTCTTTTCATTTATACCTTATCCTCTGCGGAACCCTGCTAAGCCTCAAATTGCCCTCCAAAGAACCAGAAAAGAAAGATTTAAATAACCATGAGTTACTATACTCCTTATCAGGCGCGTATCAATGTTAGAGCGATTAGACTCTTTATACGAGAACGACAGCTTTGAGATAAAGGAGGAGCCGTTTTACTTACCACAGGGGAGTGAGATTTCGCTCTTTGAAGCCGCGTATGAGAATAAACTGCCAGTTATGCTGAAGGGGCCGACCGGAAGTGGAAAAACACGGCTGGTCGAGTACATGGCCTGGAAGCTGGGTCGACCGCTCTATACCGTTGCGTGCCATGACGATTTAAGCGGAAATGACTTAACCGGGCGGTACATCATCAAAGGTGACGAGGTCGAGTGGATTGATGGTCCTCTGCTGATGGCGGTGAAAAACGGCGGTATCATTTATTTGGATGAGGTCGTCGAAGCGCGAAAAGACACGACCGTCGTCATCCATCCCCTCACTGATTATCGACGATACTTGCTGGTTGAGAAACTCGGGAAGATCTTCTATGCACCCGACGAATTTATGCTGGTCATTAGCTATAATCCCGGCTATCAGAGCATCTTAAAAGAATTGAAACAGAGCACGAGACAGCGGTTTGTCAGTATCGATCTCGGCTGGCCGCATGAAGACCTGGAAACGCAAATTGTGCATCAAGAGACCGGTGTTGAGGAAGATATAGCACGGAAGCTGGTAAAAGCGGCGAATAAGATACGAAACCTTGTTCACCAGGGGCTCGAAGAAGGTGTGTCGACCAGAGAGCTTGTTTATGCTGGCACCTTGCTCAAAACAGGCGTGCCAATGCGCGATGCGCTCTATTCGACAATGATCGAGCCGTTGACGCACGATAGCGATCTCAAACGGAGCATCGAAGAGATTCTCAAAAATTATTTCACTCTATAATTAACCTCGTGTGAGTTGGCCTGAAGATGGTAGGGAATTCTATCAAGCGGGCGCGTGGAGAGCGAAAAATAAGGAAGCTACTCAAGGAGCAGTACGAAGGTGCCGCTCTTGAGAAACTCGTGAGCGATTTGTATCCTCTGCTCGATCGTATTGGGTATGACGGGTTAGAGGAGGTTGTGGGTCTTAGTAACCAGATTGCCCGGTACAGTGGGAAAACCGCTGTTCGGTTGCTCGAAGAGAGTCCCGAACGCATTGAGCGATTGCTCACGTCTGGAAATAAAGACTTGGTGATGGCGGTATATGGTCTTTGCCGCCAGGTCGCTCAGGATACCATTTTTGTTGCTGTTCGGTTGCTCGAAGAGAGCCCGGATCTTATTGAGCAGATGCTACCGTATGGTGATAAGAACTTGGTGATGAAGGTGTATGGTCTTTGTAGCCGGGTTGCCACGACGAGCGGGGGAACTGCGGTTCGTTTCCTTGAGATGACCCCAGAGCTTCTTGACCGTGTTGATTATGAAGACTTGGAGAAGGTTAGTGATCTGTGTGCTCAGATCGCCCGAGAGGACAGTTTTGTTGCTGCACGGTTACTGGGCATGAGTCCTGAGCTCATTGGCAGGGTCGGGTATGACGGGTTAGAGAAGGTTGCTGGCCTGAGCCTTCAGATCGCTCAGGATCATCGTTCTATAGCGGCCCGGCTGCTTGAAATGAGTCCGGATATCGTTGACAGAGTGGGGTATGAGGGACTGGAGGAGGTAACGGGTCTTTGTCGTCAGGTTGCTCGGTATAGCTGGAGAACTGCGGTGAGTTTGCTGGGGATGAGTCCTGATTTCATCGATCGCGTGGGTTATGAGAAATTAGAGGAGGTTGCTGCTCTCTGTGGCCAGATTGCCCAGGAGGATAGTTTTGTTGCTGCCCGGATGCTCGAGCTGAGCCCGGCGCTCGTGGATCGAGTTGGTTATGGTTGTCTGGAAAGACTTGCTGAGCTTTGCCGTCAGGTCAACAAGGATGATGGGTTTATTGCTGCGAAATTACTTGACGAGAGTCCTGAGCTCATTGCGCGATTACTCACTTATGGTGATAGCGAATTGGTGACGAGCGTTTATGGGCTTTGCTGTCAAGTTGCCGATGATATTAATTGGCGAACTGCTATTCGGTTGCTGAAGGAGACTCCTGAGCTCTTTCAGCGGTTGTACACCTACGGCGATAAGGAATTGGTGCGGGATGTTTACGCGCTCTGTACGCAGGTAGCCGCGTCTAGCGGTATTACCGCGCTCAATTTGCTCGAGATGAGCCCGGATCTCATTGATAGGGTTGGCTACGAGGGGTTAGAGAAGATTGCTCTCAAAGCGTCTGAATTAGCACCGCTCGGAGAAGGACGAGCAACTTCGTTCGTGCGGGGCGAGTCTTCCGAATATGCTGCGTTTATTAAGTCGATCACGAAGGGTCTGGAACTGAAGGACGTGAAACCCATTTTGGCGCACTATTTGAATGCCCTGTTAGGGTACCGGATCGAGCTTGTGGAGGCCGAGGGCGCCTCAACCGACGGCAAGCGGATTTATCTCCCGGAACGTCTCCACGAGTTTAAAGATGAGGCCAGGAATTTCACGCTGTACAAAGTTATGGGGACACATGAAGAGGCTCATTTGGAATATGGCAGTTTTGATTTTGAGCTGATACGAGTTCACGATGTCGCTAGCAGCATCAAGGCAAAATATGGTGAGCGCCAATGACTGGAACGAGCGAGCTGGAACAATTCTATGGACTCTTTCCTGAGCCCGCGTTAGCGAAGGATCTCATAACCGTTCTTGAGGATTATCGGATCAACGCACGGCTGAAAGCGGAATATCCGGTTCTTGGCCAGCAAATAGCGGAAATGAACGGTTACATGATTACGAAACGGCCTTCGCTTGAGGCATTAACGATTGATAAGCAGCGAGCCGTCGAGCTTATAGCCCAAACGTTAATGGCTGGGAGAACAAAAGAGCGCGTTCCCGAACATATAGCATCGACTCTTGAGCATGCGTTATCACTGAGCCATACGTTGACCTCTCCCGATGCGGATGTCCACGAGACGGCACGGGTTGCTGCAGAAGTCTATTGTTTGATCGATGATACGTTTCAGGGAGACTATCAACCAGTACCGCCGTTTACCCCACCATTGGACCAAGCGCAGGTTGATCATAACATCGGCAATTTTGGCAGAACCGCACGCAAGATTATTGAGAAACTCGAGCGTCAAGAAATCAGTGAAGAGAAGGATACCGGACAACAGCAGGCTGCACAGCAGGCACAATTGTCAGCGCAGTACGCTTCGGAAGAGAGCGTCAAAAAGCTGTTACGAGCGCTATTCAAGGAGAAAGGTATCACGCCCCAGGATGTCGAGTCAGAACTTGAAGGGCTTGAGGTCATCAAGGTGACTGATTATTTGAGCGACCTTGAGACGGTAATTCGAGAGGAGCACGAGCTTCAACGGGAGCAGGATACGTTTCTGTATCATGAGTGGGGGACCGATATAGCCGATTATCGACCGAATTGGTCGCGGGTGAGAGAACGACCATTGACGGGTGGCTCAGATGCCTTTTATTGTAACACCCTGCAGAAGTATACGGGGCTGGTAAAGTGCATTCGGCGCGAATTCCAGATGCTGCGGCCGGAAGGGTTGGTGAAATTGCGGGAACAATTTGATGGCACTGATATCGACCTCGATGCTGCGGTGCAGTTCTTTATTGATAAGCGATTGCGGCTCTCACCGTCCGAGCGGAACTATATTCGAACGGAAAAGCGGTCGCGTGATATCGCAGTCGCATTTCTCGTTGACGTGAGTGGCAGTACGGGCGGGGCAACGATAGCGTGTGAGAAAGAGGCATTGATCGTCATGTCGGAGGCGCTGGAAGAATTAGGCGATGCCTTTGCGATTTACGGATTCTCGGGCTATGGGCGGGAGAATGTAGTCTTTTACACGATAAAGGATTTCGATGAGTTGTATGATCAGCGCGTGCAGAGCAAGATATCAATCTTGACGAGTGAACGATCGACCCGCATTGCACCTGCAATCAGACACACGACGACGAAATTGCAGAAGCGCGAGGAGCGGACAAAGCTGCTCATTCTCTTGAGTGACGGCAAGCCGCTCGACCACGATTATCATGGCGATTACGCGATTGAGGACACGCGAATGGCCTTACGGGAAGCACAGCGATACGGTATCAAGTCGTTCTGTATAACCGTTGATAAAGAGGCGGCGGAGTATTTGCCGCGCATGTATGCGAATAGCCGATGGGTGGTAATCGATGACGTGGTGAAACTGCCCGAGAAAATAACGAGGATCTACCGGTTGTTTACGACGTGAGAACCGGAAGGGGCACTCCACAGAGAAAATCGGCTATCAGTGTGGCACGAAGAGATCCAACCAGGCAGCCATACCTACGGGGGAATGACGAATGCACGCATTATAAATAATCATTTCACTATACGTAGTAAATGGTGTCGTGTAAAAAAGGTGAGTCAAGGGATGAGCACGCCGAAGGTTTTCATCAGTTACAGTCATAAAGACGAAGACTGGGTTAGGAATTGGCTTCTGCCAAAGTTAGAGGGCAACGGTCTGCAAGCACATATAGATTATCGGGATTTTGAGATCGGTGTGCCTAGCGTAATCAACATGGAACGGGCGGTGGAACAGTGCGCAAAAACGGCTCTCGTGCTCACTCCGCACTGGTGCGAAAGTGAGTGGACGCAGTTCGAAGGCATTATGCTCCAGACACAGGACCCAGTAGGTTTGAAAAAGAAAATACTGCCTTTGATGCTCTGCGATTGCGCCCTTCCGAATCGATTGAAAATCTTTACCTACGCCGATTTCAGAAACACAACTGATTGGGATTTTCAAATCGAAAGGGTGATAAATCAGATTCAAAAAGATTTTGAAGAACTTGAACCGCCCAAATTTACATATCCACCGCTCAGCACTGAGAACATTGATATCCAGCGCCTGCCGAAGACGGGATACGAACTGTTTGGACGACAAAAGGAATTACAATTGCTGGATGAAGCCTGGGAATCGGGAGCATTTAACGTGTTGAGTTTCGTGGCGTATGGTGGTGTTGGCAAATCCACACTGGTTAACAAGTGGGTAGAGAAGCTGCGGTGGGACAACTACCGCGGCGCGGAGAAGGTCTTTGCCTGGTCGTTTTACAGTCAGGGCACCAACGAGCTGGTGATTTCTGCCGATATGTTCATCAACGAGGCGTTGAAATGGTTTGGCGACAAAGATCCTAAACTGGGTTCTCCGTGGGACAGAGGCAAACGTTTAGCCGATCTTATTCGGCGACACCGAACGTTGTTGCTCCTCGATGGTTTGGAGCCGCTGCAATCCACCTACGATTCTGAATATGGTAAGATCAAAGACCCCGCCCTGAGTACGCTGGTGAGCGAACTCGCCAAACGCAATAACGGCTTATGCGTGATCACCACGCGGGAAAAAGTGCACGAAGTGGAACGGTTAACTGCCAACTGTCAGCAGCTCAGTCTGGAGCAAATTTCCGATGAAGCGGGCCGTGCCTTGTTACGAGTTAGACGGGTGCAGGGGACGGATGACGAACTGCAGCGTTTGAGCCGTGAGTTTGGCAATTACGCCTTAGCCATCACTCTGTTAGCCGAATACATACGGCTGTTTCCTGGACATCTTGCAAAACTCGGATTTGACATACCCAATCTGGATATCCCGGAAAAGGAAGGCAGGCATGCGAGACGGGTGATGGAAGCGCTGGCAAAGCATTTTGGCGAAGGACTTGAGCTGGAACTACTGCTGATGCTGGGGCTGTTCAGTCGTCCTGCGCCGAAAGAGGCGCTCGACGCCGTGATGAAGGAGCCGATCATTCCAGGCTTAACTGACCACCTTGCCCGCTGCTCCGAGGCCGAATGGCTCCGATTATTGCAGAAGCTGCGGGATTTCAGGCTGATCGCCCGTGAATCGAAACACCGACCAGACGTAATCGACTGCCACCCGCTCATCCGTGAGCACTTCGGTGAAAAATTGAAAGCTAACAATCCCAAAGCCTGGCAGGAAGCCAACAGCAGGCTCTACGACTATTACAAAAGCCTACCTGAAAAGCTGTACGGCAAATATTTGCCCGATACATTGGAAGAGATGGAGCCGCTGTTTGCAGCGGTGGCGCATGGGTGTCAGGCGGGAAGGTTCAACGAAGCTTTACTTGATATTTATTGGAAAAGAATTAGTAGAAAAGATGATAGGTATAGTCCCAAAAAGCTTGGGGCTTTTGGATCTGATTTATCCGCTCTATCAAATTTTTTTGAAATTCCTTGGATTCAACCCTCATTAAAATTAGAAGAACAATATAGATTTGATGTTTTGAGTTTGGCGGGTGTTTATTTACGAGCTTTAGGGCGTTTGAAAGAAGCTGCTGAACCGATAAAAGAAAGTTTGAAGTTTGAAGCATCTCAAAATAGTTGGAAAAGCGCAGCAATTCGTGCAGGCAACCTCAGCGAGCTCTATCTGACTTTGGGTGATGTACTGAATGCGGTGGAGTATGCCCGCCAGAGCGTGGACTTTGCCGACCGCAGCGGGGATGGTTTTGAAAAAGAATCTGACCGAGCTACCTTAGCCGATGCCTTGCACAAGGCGGGGAAACTGGCGGCAGTGGAACAGTTATTTGAGGAAGCGGAAACCATGCAGCAGCAACGCCAGCCCGAATATTGCTACCTCTATTCCCTGCGAGGCTTTCAGTTCTGCGATCTGCTGCTGAGCCAGGGGAAGGTGCGGGAGGTGCTGGAACGAGCGGGGCAGACGTTGGAATATGGGAAAGCTGGTTATGGTTATAGTTTGTTGGATTTTGCTTTAAACAAACTTTCTTCGGGGCGGGCGTATTTGTTGCAGGCGCAGGCAGATGGCAAGAACGATTATAAAAAAGCACAGGATTACCTGAATGCAGCAGTGGCGGGCTTGCGGGAAGCGGGACATCAGGAATTCGTAGCCCGTGGTCTTTTGGCACGTGCCTTCTTTTATCGTGTCCAAAACAACTTCCCCCACGCCTGGGAGGATCTGGCGGAAGCACAGGAGATTGCGGAGCGGGGTGGTATGGGCCTGTGGCTGGCGGATTATCACCTGGAGGCGGGACGGCTGATCTATCAGCAGTTGGCAGTTGAGAGAGGACAGTCAGCAGTCGGCAACTATCAGGTGCTGCTCAAAGACAAACAAATCACGTTGAGCAGAAAAGAGATGCTAAGCGAATTTGAGAGTCATCTTCAAACAGCGAAGGAGATGGTGGACAAAATGGGCTATGGCAGACGCCAGCCAGAAATTCTGCTGCTGGAGGCGCAGCTCGCGTTTGCCAAAGACGAAAAGGTGGAAGCACGGGTGCATCTTGGCAAGGCGAAACAGTTATTGGAGAAGATGGGGATTCGTGAGTGGGATTTTGAGGTGCGGGAGTTAGAGCGGCAGTTGCGTTAGTTAGTGGCCCCTTATTGGTCTGGCTTCCTATTTTTGGCTGAGAAGGTTTATAAGACAACCCTTTAGAAAAGGTTCGATCCAAACCCTGCTTCTTTTGGTAAAGCTTTTCTTTTTTAAGAAAAGGTTTGTTGATAAGGGGGGAGTTGGCCCCTTACTGGGTCTGGCCACTTATAGTTCAACACCTTCTTCGACCGCCTGTTTAACGATTCCTATTTCTCGTTTCTTCTTTTCGAACTCTGCGGGTGTGTAGCAAAGCGGTTCCAGCATCTGCATCTTGTCCCACTCACCAAAAACAGTAACGATGCGGTCTCGCCAGGTCATGCCTTCGAATTTATCGGACACAATCAATATATCTATGTCACTCTCGATCAGATGATCACCTCGCGCCCGTGATCCAAATAAAAGGATCTTTTCAGGCGCGAATTTCGCTCTAATGTACTTCAAATGCTCGCGCAACAATGCTAAGGTTCGCTCATCTGGGCTTCTAACCATTGCAAAAGCACCTCCGTATCGCTCAGAAACCTATCAGCTATCGTTTCATCATACAACTCATACGGCGTTTCACCAACCACATCGGGATAGCGCGTAATAACAAATTCCGGCGTGAGTTCTTTCACGAAGGGAAGAAATTTCAGGGGAATATTTACCGCTCTCGCTAAGAAGAGCAAAGAATGCGTTGGTCTCGGCGAAGTCTCCTTCTGGAGCATGTACAAAGACTTCAAACCCTTCTCTACAGCTTGCTGACAGAAGAATACTGCGGCGTAATAGTCCCCACTGACACGACAATTTCGAGCTGTTTGCAAATCACGCTTCGCTTGCTTCCACCAATTGGAGATTTCTTCCCGCATCCAAAAACTCCTATATTCTTATCTTTTTATTTTCCGTCCTTTTAAAAGTCCCTTTGGCATGCATGCACCCTGACAACATATTTGACCTGGTACTTGGTGATAATTTGCAATCGAGCCCATCTCATGAGTTGAACTTTTGAAAAGGCGTAAAACATTTGTTCACTCATTATCGCGGGGACTCACCCCACACGTATCCCAAAACTCTCGGAATAACCCGCCCAGTTCGTTCCATATACGTTTGATACTCGTCGCCAAAATGCTCAAGCATCATCTGCTCCTCACGTGGCACGCGTACGTAGTATAACGGCGCTAACGTCACAAGCATCGACAACCCGGCGATCCAGTTCTGTAAGAGCAACGCTTGCGCAATGCCCCAGAGCCAGTGCGCTGCGTACATCGGATGCCTGATGTGCTTATACACACCGTGGGTGACGAGTGCGTGCCCCTCTAAGATTTCTAACTCGGGCGAGAAATTCTGCCCAAGGTCAACATGTGAGCGCCATAACAACCACAGCGCAGCGGTAAACACCACTGCACCCAACCAGCCAAGCCAAAGTGGCAGGTAATAATCGGCAAAGTCCAACCACGGTGTGAGCAGATAGATGAGCGGTAGGAATAATAATCCCAGGGAGGAGAGAGTTATCAGGAGCCTATCCAGGTCTATCTTTTGCGCAGTCTTATTGCTTCTCGATCTGTACGGCCGCATATACACGCCGCGAATAACCGAGCCCACGATCAGACCGATGACGTAACAAAATTTGAAGATGGCAGCGGTCATTGGAAAGTCTCCTCTTAAGATAGGTTATAAAACGTAGGAGTGAATAAAAGATTGATGAGATTGGGTATACCTTAAAATTGACATATGCAGGATGGTTGTCCCCCCTGCATATTCTGAAGAGATCCTCTCTTTATAGCCTGGAAAGGGACTCGACACTCACTCATACCGTGACGGCTTATTGAATTCAATATCCGTCACTCTGAACCGAGCGTAACTAAAATCGCCGGTCTTGAGATGCCATACCACTTCAGCTTCGGTAGGTATTCTTACGCCATCAATTTTCTCGTATTCACGATAGTAGCCGCTCCACTTCTCACGTGAGGTATCCCGGTACCGATCGGTGACAAAACGAGTGATTTCACCCTTATCATTGAAATAAACCGTTGCAGAAATCGTGATGTCTGCGTCTGAAAATACCAACCGAGCAGAGTTTGCATCGATTGCTTCCCAGTGTAACTGTTCACGAGGCAAGAGTGCAGTGGGATACCAGGGCGCTTCGGCGAGCCATCGCGCTAACGTGCCCCGATCGATCTCTTTGCCGCTCGATTCTCCAATTTTAATCACAGAGAATAGTTTGATGATAATGTTCCCCGTGCCTTGAAAATACTTATCGCGTGCTGTTATCCAGACCAGTGGGAACGCCTTGACCTTTGCAAACCACACAAACCCCGGTTGCTGCGTCGTGAAGTATTCTTCACCGGTGATAGGCATCCACTTCTGGTTTTCATTCGTTCGAAAGTATCCCTCGTGTTTCAGGCGTGCGTAACTGATGTATGGTTGTCCTTCTTTTAACGAGTACTGAAAATACCGCTGCACGGGTTCTGGGAGGTCGCTGATCTGATCGTACGTGAACAGGGTATCTGAGATATCTTCTGAGTTCGCAAATAAGATTTCAATTTCCTCTGCTACTTGTTTGGTGAACATACAGTCACTCAAACTCACGATAAGAGGTATAACTATGATAACAACGGTACCGCTTATAAACATTATCTTTACCATCTTTACCAATTCAGCGCGTTTGGTCTTTGAACTCTCAGAAATAGTTTTTATATGGGCTTGATGTAGCTTAAGTATATCGTGCCGAAAAGAAAGGATTATAAAGATGCACAATCCATTTTCC
>CAYNTR010000075.1:0-10800 GCA_964400255.1 uncultured Halobacteria archaeon | reverse complement strand
GTGCAATATTGCATTATGCTTCCACTGAGATAATTGCCTTCTTCGTCGTAAATAGCGTCAACGCTTGTGCCGCTGAATATGATGTTGATCCAGTCCCCAGAAGCAGGAATAGCTTGGCTTGAGGTGAAAATTATTCTTGCTGCTTCTGTCCCCTTAGCAATGAGCTCACCGTCAATTAGCAATGCCTTCTCTGAGTTGAACTTAACCACCACGCCAGGCTCAATTGTCAAACTCACGCCTTCCTCAACCAAAATACTTCCAGTTACAATATACGGGCTATCCGCAGCAGTCCAGGTAGTATCAGATGAAATGATTCCACTCACATAAGTTGGACCGCCTGATACAGTTATCGTAGTAGTGGTTCCATCACCACCTAACCCCTCAAACAACTCTGCCTCGAAAACGCTCTTAGACCTTTCTTCTGGCATCTTCTCGGCCGCCACGATGCTACCACAAACTGAGGCAACAACCATCAAAACCACCATCAACCCCCAAACCTTCATCGCTTTCTCCCTCATCCGTGACGTATCTCCCGAAGAAGAAAGATGTATGGTTTTGGTATATAAGCTTTTCGATTTTTTGTGAACGAACTTAGTTTCCAATGGAAATAATGATCATTCACTTCCAAAAGCTCAAATTATTTTCAATAGATCGTTGGCAAAATTGTATCAAAACTGTGATCTTCCCCTTCAATCTAGTGGTTAAAAACTACCACATCGACCCAATACTCATGAGCACGCCTGCAAACAGCGGTATCGTAAGATTGTCATCAATTGAGACGCCACTTACTCGCAGCGGCACGCCGTCTGCTATCGTGGCACCAATCGCGCCACATACTGCCACCGGTAACGAGTGGAGTATCAGATACCCGATGAGCAGTGACGTAACAAACATCACCAGCATCACTTCAGGCGGCTTCGTTCTTTTTTCATACAGTTCCGGGTTATCAACGTTTACCACCGCTCCTGCCAGAGCGGAAACGGCATCCCCGATCGCCAGCATCAAGATTGCCACGATGGCAATGCTCTTCTCGAAGAGGATAATGCTGATAAACGCGCCAATAAGAAAAAAGACATATGCACCAATTTCTTTCGTCTCCTTCTCCCTGAGACAGGGCAACGAAACGACACCACGAAATCGTAACCATTCAATAGTACCCGCGAGTAAAAAGGCAAGCAGAAAGCCGAGAATGAGCAACTCTCTTTGGAAGAAGAGGTAAAGCACGGGAATTGCAATACCGCAGAGGTGTATCGCTTTTCTCTTCGCTTCTTCCCTTAAAACACTCAATTTTGCCGTTGACATTTTAAAGCTTCTTTACGCCGAAATAATATATGCTAAAACTCTTTAGAAGAAAATTCCAACACTTCGGTACCGAATAGTTTCTTTGATCAAGCTTTCTTTTCTAAAGGAAGGTTGTTGTTAGGCGAACATCACTCCCGCTTCCTTAGCATTGAGATAATCCCACTGCTTGCTTTCCTTTACTTTCTTGATTGCGCGCTCGAATTCTTCCATGCCTACCGCGTTCTTCTTATTTCGTGCGGCAAACATGCCCGCTTCCGTGGAGATCGCCTTTATATCCGCACCCGTAGCATGCGTACCAAAACTTTCAACCTCAGTGAGTTTCGCTAAGGTCTCTAAATCGACGTTTTTCTCCATTTTCAACGCGGCTGTATGGATCTTAAATATATCCTTACGCCCCTGCTTATCAGGGACTGGTACCTTGATAATACGGTCAAATCTGCCAGGTCGGAGCAACGCGGGGTCAAGAATATCCGGTCTGTTGGTCGCCCCTATTATTCGCACATCACCCCGTTGGTCGAACCCGTCAACCTCTGCTAACAGTTGCATCATCGTTCGCTGTACTTCACGCTCCCCTGAGGTGCCATCCTCGATCCTCCGAGCTGCTATTGCATCGATCTCGTCAATGAATAAAATGGATGGCGATTTCTCTTTTGCCAGTTCGAACAGTTCTCTTACCATCCGCGCACCCTCACCAATGTATTTCTGCACCAGTTCAGAGCCTACGACTCGGATAAAGGTAGCAGACGTGCGGTTCGCAACGGCTTTTGCAAGCAGTGTCTTCCCCGTACCCGGCTCCCCAACCAAAAGAACACCTTTTGGCGGTACCACACCGATACGCTCAAACCGCTCCGGATCGGTCAGTGGGAGTTCAACGATCTCCGTTATCTCTTCTATCTGCTCATTCAACCCGCCAATCAGGTCATAGTTCGCATCTGGAGATTCGATTACCTCCATACCATACACAAAGGGATCTTTCGCAGAGGAGAGCACGCTAACCACCGCGAGCGATTGCTGATTCAAACCAACTTGTGCACCCGCAAAAATATCTTTCTGGTCGATGAACTGCGAGTAATTGACAACGAAGCGCGGTCCGGTACTGCTCCGCACGACCATTCTCTTGTCATCGATTACCTCGACAACCGTTCCTATTATCAGTGGTGGTGCCCGTAACTTTTCTAATTCAGATCGCAACTTCCGAATCTCACTCTCGAAGCGAGTTCGCATATCTTCGTAATAGCTCCCTTCTCGCTCCACCCGCTCCAGTCTCTCTTTCAGCCGATTATTAGCCTCCTCCAAATGCTTTATTCTATCATGCAGGTATCGAGAATACTCATCGTCTGAAGAAACACCACTACTGTCCGCTTTCATATTATCCCCACTATTTATTTCTCCATTCTAGTATATATAATTAGGACGTGCGTGATTTCAAAACAAAATGGCTGCGTGTGAGATATGTGGCGTGGAAATTACAGGAAAGGCGCAATATATAGCCATAGGCAGCTCAAAGTTACGCGTGTGTAAAGCGTGTGCCCGATACGGCAGCGAAGTAATGGAGAGCACACCAGCACAGACGACCCTGAGTAGTGAACACGTACAACTCGCCAAGGCAAAGCGGAAATTATATGAGCAGATGGATCTCGAGCTGGAGGAAGGGCTGGCAATTGAGGAAGATTATGGTAATAAGATCAAAGAAGCACGAGAACGAGCAGGGCTCAAACAAGCGGAACTGGCACAGAAGATCAATGAAAAACAGTCATTGTTACGGAAGATAGAGCACGAGGAGATACTGCCAACCGATGAGGTCCGGAAAAAAATAGAGCGCGTACTGAAGATCACGCTTTAAGTCAAGACGATCTGAACAGGCTGAGAAACACCATGCTCACCACCATGCAGATCGCGAGCGCAGAGATGAACGAGCCAAGTCCGCCTATTAACTCAACGCCATAATCCGGATCGAGCATGAGACGCACACCGCCTATCGTTGCAACGAATGCGAACGTTGCGCAAATACCGAGGAATAAGCCTTTAATAAGCGAACGTAAGCTTTCTTTACCTTTGACTCGCTCTTTATCTTTGCCCTTACTTTTCGCTTTGCCCTTTGACTCGTAAAACACGGTGAAAACGATAAAAAAGGTGGCAAAGGTTAACAAAATGAATGGTCCGGGAACTGAATTGCCTTCCAGTGCAAAGAACATCACGCCAAACGCGATGTACAGCGTGAGAATTGCAAGTACCGTTGAGAGCGCAAGGGTCTTCAGGTATTTCTTATAGTCTACCATTCCTTTTATCTTCTCTCGAAAGCTCATAATTAGATCCACTTCCTAAAAATTAGTTTTCTCTTTAGATAACCTTTTTCCTTCTAATAAAGGGTTTGCATCAAACAAGAAATCATCATATTTTATTAGTGCGTGCCAGACGCCCTTGCATGCGCAATCGAGCGCATCGAGGCGTTCTAATATGCGCACGTCTTGCGTTATATTAAAGGTCCTGATGGCTTCCGTTACTTCTCGATCGCACGTACCGCAGTTGTGCGGGCCTCGTTTATGCCCTGCACCCACAGGATCTGAGATCACGACGATTCCCATTTTCGTTATCGCTTTTATCGCCTCTACCGCGCTCCATAACCATGGCGGTCGGTAATAGCCTCGTCTCCAAAGGTTTTCCAACGGGGTGTATTTTTGTATATTACAAATATTCAAGGAGATCGTAGACGAATAATCCGAGACGAGCTCGGCAGATCTAATAACGTCTTCAATCGCTTTTTTTTCTAATACAAACGGAGGTTTGAGCAGGAGATACGTTTTTACCGTTGCGCCGCACCCCACCACGATTTGCACCGCTTTTCTATAATCGTCGAACGAGAAGCCCTTTTTTATATAGTTTGATCTGATGAAGTCATTTGCCGTTTCTAACCCGAGAGCGAGTTCAAGGTGTTCAACCACGTTCAGGTCATCGATTTTTGCAGCACTGACAAATTCAGGTCTCGTCTCCACAATGAGCTTTTTTACCCCCGTTCTCTTCCTCACCATCACCGCAATGGCTTTTCTTGTCTCGCTCGCTATTTCTCGGTCGTCAAGGAAGCTGCCCGAGGTGAAAATCTTGAGTATAACTTCTTCTTCTGGAGCGGTTTGGAGCGATTGTTCCACTTGAGCCAGAATATCCGCTTGCGTTACGTCAGCGGATTCCTGCCAGAAGCCGCACATCGTGCACTTCCGCCACCGACAGCCTACGGTTCTCAAAATGATGGTCACTGTTCGTAGCGCTCTTCGTTCTTCCGTGAAGAAATCGTGGCCTGTCCAGGACGCTATGGGCCTTTGCTTTCGGTTCTGTGCTGCGGTCATGCTTTTGTTGTGCTCCTTGTTGAGAGGATAAATTACGTATGAAGATGATACAGGAGATTATTATTTCAAGCCTTATTCCACCTTACGTTCGTAGGTCTGAACCCACATGCCCTTACTTTGCTCCCACGGCTCACCGGTTTTGTAAAAGTTATATCTCTTCATTGCACGCTCACAGGGCTCATTCCCGATGAGTATGTTCACGTAATTCACCGGACAGTTCTTCGCTTTTGCGAACTCCAAGAACTGCTCGTACATGGCGTATGCAACGCCCCGGTTTTGATATTCTGGTAAGACCGCCTGTTGTTCGCCGTAACATCCACGATCTGTTAGAGACGCTTTATAAACCCCGACCAATTTTTCACTCGCATGCACACCGAAGAAGAAATAACCGGCATCCATCTCTTTTTTTACCTCATCCTCGCGCATCGCTCGCATCGCTCGCCATTCCTTCGGATACTCGCGTGCATTCAGCCACACAGCCCTGTAAACTGCTGATATATCTTTGACGTCCGCTTTACTCAAGGGAACTGCACGATATTTCCTGCCAAACCGTGCACCATTGATATCACATGAAGCCATTTCTCGATTACGAATATACTTAACTTAAACCTGGGAAGACAAAAGTCTTAGGATTTTCGCTTTGTCCCCTCCATGAATTTTTTCTGCAAGTCTACAACTTCCGTACTATCCTTCGCCGCGGAATACATGAGCAGCTTGTCCTCGTTTAATCGCATGAATTCGTCCCCCCAATTAAAGTGCTCTAATAAAGATTGCGCGTGCTCGTTCTCACCGAGAATGACGAGTGCCGCGGCCAACGCTTCTGCAGAACTCAGAATAAACGGTTTACCATAATTGACGGGATTGGCAGCTATCAAGTACGGTAACGCTCGCTTTTTTCGTTTCATACGCCGTAATACGTCCTCAAACGGTTCGAAGTGCTTCCAGGAACAATCGAAAACCGTTACACTGCTTGTGATTGCTCTGTCTGCTGGTGAGAGCGCCTGTTCAGCGATTGGCACTAACACAATGGTATTGTACGGTATCTTCCGCAGCACGTTAACCGATATTACCAAGCCAGATTGTGCCAATTTCTTCGCGGTGCACTTCTTCGGGTCGCACTGTCCTGCATCGTACGCATATAATCGCATTCGCTTTTAATAAAGACAAAAAATCGCAACCTGAAAAAGGTTTAAATGGAAGCCTCGTTTAGAGAGACGTGATCCCACAGTACAAAAACACAACGGCTTCATTTCAACAAATTTCTGCATCAGTATTGTGCAGATAGTGTATCGATAAACTCTAAACTCTTTATGCCGTCTGCTAAAGAGTACAGCTCCAGCACCATGATGCCCGCATACTCATTATCATTAATTCCGGTAGATACCTTCTTCCAATCAAGATTACCTTCACCCAACGGTAAATGGAGGTCCTGCTCCCCGAAGTTATCGCTCGCATGCATGTGGATTATCTTAACGTTTTCAGCCTGATCCGTGATGGTTAAGAACTCTTCTAATGTCCGAGTTGTATTCGCATGCGCGACATCGAGACAGAGCCCGAGATTATCCACATGTGTCTCGCACACGAGTTGAATCAGTTCATCGGGGTACCGGCCCATCAGCATATTCGCAGAGGTTAAATTCTCCACGGCGATGCGTAATCCTCGATCCGCGGCGAATTCACAGAGCGCCTTGAGACTCGCGACCGCTTTCTGAATCGCCTTATCCGGCATCTGTACCGACAGAGGTGAAAAAAACCCCGGATGCACGACGACGATATCATCAATGAATTCGTAGGTGTTCTCAATACTCGCTCTTATCTGCCTTACACTCTCCTCCCACATCGGCTCGTTGACACTTGCGATATTAATATCAGAGAGCGGCGCGTGCAGTGAAAGGACAAGATTCGTTGTTTGGTGTAGTTCTCTCACTCTTTCCTTGAATATACCTTCCACTTTTTGGATGCCTTCATCAACAATTTCCCAGCCTTGAAAACCGGCCTCTTCTAACCGATACATCCACTCCAGCGGATCACTGGTTGCATCTATCGAGGAAAAACTTAGCTTCGCCTTCATCTCACCCGTCACCTGCTCTTTTAATGTTATCTATGCTAAGAAAAAATAACCGTTTCTTTGGTAAAGGTTTCTTGTTAAAGAACGCTTTAGTAATCGTCTAACGAAAGAATGAGCTGAACTAATTCTGCTATCGTCTCCTCCGGTATTTTGAAATCGTCCTTTGAATCTCCGCTTAAATCTACACGCTTCACTATGTTACTCACTTCGCGAGGTGAAAAGTCGTTCAGTGATATCTTCGGTAAGTCGCTGCTCTTAAAGCCTTCAACGAGCACGAAATCGACACCAGACCTTGCCATTTCAGCGATTAAGTCCCGTAAATCTTTCTGCCTGCTAATCTGTATCGTCTTCTCGGCCGAAACACCGGCAACAAGTTCAGCTCCGGCGGTAAAGCACCGGTCGGTATCTCGTGAGATTGGCGCGTTCAGATCCAACTCATGCGCGTGTTTGATGCATCCCACTTTACCGTAGTCCTTCAACGTGGCAATCAAATGCTCGATGAGCTTCGTTTTCCCTGACTTCTTCTTCCCTACTATGGCGACGACCTTCATTGGGTGTTCGCCCTCCTTGCCCTCCTTCTCTCTTATAAAGGGGAGAGCGATAGCTTTAGATTTTTCGGTTCATCTTGGCATTAAAGATGGAAAATTTTTAAAAAGGCTATCTATAATAAAGACAACCCATATAGAAGGAAACAATGGCAGTCGAAGCACTTAAGATAATAAGAGAGGGGGAAGAGGAGGGCCGAAAGTTACTCGACAAGGCTAAAGCGAGCGTTGCGACCATTCTCAAAGATGCGGAGGACGAAGTGAAGAGGCTAAAAGAGAAGGCGCGTGAAGATGAGAAGCGCTTAGCCTCTGAAATTTCAGCTCAGTTTGTGCAGGACGGCAAGCAAGAAGCGGAAGCGATCATGAAAACCGCTGAAGCAGAAGTGGAAAAGCTGAAAAACGCTACTAAATCGAATCTTGAACGCACCGTAGGCGTGGTATTAGAAAAAATCTTAGGCGTGAGGTGAGAGGAACATGGGCGCGCGAGAGATGGTGGAGAAGATAAAGGACGAAGCACACGAAGAACGCGAGAAATTGATCAGTGAAGCTCGTGATGAGGGCAATAAGAAGCTCGAAGAAGCAAAGAAAGAGATAGAAGTTCAAAAAAAGCGCTTCACTGAGGCTGAGGAACGGAAAGGCATTGAGGAGAAGGAACGAATCGTGAGAGCAGCACGGCAAAATGCGAGGAAGCTCAAGTGGACGGCAGAGGAAGGGATGATCGAAAAAGCGTTGGCTGAGGCGCTCACGAGAATAAAGGAGATTAAACGCAACGGATTCAAAGGTAATTCGTATGCACATATCCTGGCTGGTTTGATACAGGATAGCACACTGAGTATAACATCCGGCAGTAGCGCAGGTGAGGACGTGGAAGTACTCCTCAGCGAGGAAGATGCGGATGCCGCGTACATAGACCAATCGATGCTGAAGAAACTGGCCGATGACATAAACCAGGATCGTGGTGCGAAGGTACAGTTATCTCTCTCTGACGAAACGATAAAGTCCACAGGCGGCGTTATTGTCCGGAGAAAAGACGGAACAATCGAGGTGAATAATACGTTTGAGCAGCGTATGACGCGATTTTCCACCAGTTTACGTGAGGAGATAGTGAAAGCACTGTTCACGGAACGATGATTGCGGTTGCGGTGATTGGAGACCCCGATACTGCTGCGGGGTTCAGGCTTGCGGGTGTCAAAGACGTTTATGAATACGGCCCTGAGGAAGGAGAAGCGGTTACCCGTGTACTGGACAAATTGTCAAAAGAAGAAGTTGCGATCATCCTCATCAACGAACGATTTGCCGTTGAGACACGAACCAGAGAAAAGATACGGGACATAAACAAAAAGAAAAGAGGCATCACCCCAATTATCCTTGAAATACCGGACAAGAAAGGCCCGATGGAGAAGGAGCTCGATGAGATAGGACGCTTGATACGGCGTGCTGTGGGCGTTACCGTGAAGTAAAATCGTCTTTTCGTTTTTTTGCTCTCAACTCGCATAATAGCCACTTTTCCGCTTCTTAAGCAGGTAAATAAAGAAGGGCGCACCGAAGAAGGCCGTTATTATTCCTACCGGCATTTCACCTAATACACGAGCCAGTGCGTCCGTCCAGACTAAGAAAATCCCGCCCATCAACGCTGAAGCGGGCACGAGAATTCGATGGTCAGGTCCGACGAGGAGCCTCGTGATGTGCGGGATGATCAACCCTACGAATCCAATGGTGCCGGTGAAGGCGACTGCAGCACCGGTAATGACCGCCGAGAAAACCAGAAGGATTCGCTTCACAGTCTCCACATTTATGCCCAGTGTCTGTGCTGATTCTTCGCCGAGCAGCAGCGCATTGAGATCCTTCGCGAAGAGGAACATCACGCTGAAGCACACGAGCACCGGCAACAGCGTAATTTTTACCTGTGTCCAGTTTGCAAGCCATAATCCGCCCATAAGCCCGATACATCGTTATATGACTCTACCGTAGCAATAAAATGTTCATTCACGTTAACGCTTGCTTTATTCAATGTTATCTTAAGCGGAGCAGATGAGAAAGAGCCTAAATACCATAATACTTCCTCGTGTGGTTGTGATGGCAGCTCTGTTTCATTCAATACAAAATCCGCGGCTCCGAGCATCGGGGAATAATAATCAACACGGTACAGCCACGACGGATCCCATGTTACGGGATCGTATGTCTCTCCACCTATCGATGTCACCAAGAGCCCCCACCCCATATCCTCAACTTCATAAGAGAAGTTGCCGGGCTTCGATGCCGCATCCATAGCCCCCAATGCAGTAGGTTTATCGAGGTAGTGCGAGACATTTACCGTATCCACGATCGTGGAGTTGCTAAATATGACTTTTCCAGACCAGATGGTTGCATTCTGGCCTTCAATCCGGACGTTTATTGTAACGATATTCTGCAATACGTGGATTTTTTTCTTTTCTGATCGTATATAGCCGTCCTTTTCAGCATAAACTTCATATAATCCCCCCGAGCCTAATACAATCGTTGCAGTACCCTCTTCATTTGTAGTGTAATTCGAAGAGTCTATATACACGGTTACATTCTCCAAAGGAGTTGTTATGTTCGCGGATACAGTGAAAACGGTAACATTGAATGGTTCATTTATTTTAACAGAATCCTTTTCCACTGATATGTGAAGCGGATAAGGAGTCCAACTTTCACTATATCCCCAGAGCACATAATCTCTTTCTTTAAGTTCATAGTTGTCCGCACCTACGATCGGAAGTGTGTAGTTTATCCAATACTGCCACCAGTCAGATTCATTTGCTATTGATTTTACAGATAGTACATCAGATCCCAGATAATATACCACCTCGTAGCTGAAGTTTCCTTTCTTTGACGCCTCCTCCAAAGCACCTAAGGCAGTAGGATAGTTGAAATGATGGGATACGTTGTCTGTATCCACAATAGTTGAGTTGCGAAAGCTCACCTCTCCACTCCAGATCGTCTCATTTTTGCCTTCGATCCTTATTTTTGTGGTAATCGCAGGCTTTTCACCAAATGTGTACACGCGCCCATCATCCGCGCCAACAAACAGGATCCCATCTGAAACCGCCGGAGAGGACATGATATTATAGTAACTTCCGGGTGGCGGATTCAACGCATAAGACCATCTCAAGGTTCCATCCGTGGCATTGAGTGCATATATTGTTCCGTTTGCAGTATTCGTGCCGAAATAAACTGTATTATTAGCAACGACCGGTGATGAATAGATGGGACCGTTTACCGTGGTATTCCAGCGTTCTGATCCGTCATCCGCATTATAACAGTGTAACTTACGGTTACTGGAGCCGATGTACACTTTTCCCCGGGATACTGCGGGAGATGACATCGCACAACTGAACGGATTATTCCATAGCTCTACACCACTGCTTACATCCACTGCATACATTCGGTCTTCCGACGCAAAAAAGACCGCATCATTCCAAATCGCGGGCGTAGACTTGATCTGTGTGCTGGTATTGAACTGCCACAAAATAATAGACTTATTGCGAAATAATAAGCCCCGAACGAATTAGCATTAGCCTCC
>CAYNTR010000074.1:0-10832 GCA_964400255.1 uncultured Halobacteria archaeon | reverse complement strand
GTTAAAATGGCTCTGCTGCCGGCGGCAATGCGATAATTGTTGGACAGCCTCGGAAATACGAAAAAGCATCACAGTGCCAGAAGGAATGGGGTACTGCGCTCGTTGAAGAATTATACCTGAACGGTGATGAGTCCATTCTCGATCTCGGTTGTGGCAACGGATTAATAACAAGAGAACTTGCGAAAAGAGTACCTTATGGGCGCGTTGTAGGAATTGATAGTTCCCCGTCAATGCTCGAAACTGCCAGAGCACACAAAACAGCGAATATGGAACTAAAGCTTCTCGATATGAATGCAATGACCTTTGATGCTGAATTTGATGTTGTATTTTCAAATGCTGCTCTGCACTGGGTGTTAGATCACGAAAAACTTCTACAGACCATTTATAACGCCCTGAAGCCTGGCGGTCTTTTACGTGCACAATTCGGCGGTGCAGGTAATGTCTCCTCCTTCATCCACGTGATTGGAGGCGTCATGGAACTTCCAGAGTTTGTAAATTGGTTTGAGGGGTTTCTATGGCCGTGGTATATGCCCACACCTGAGGAGTACGAAACGCTGCTTTCGCATACCAATTTTCGGATTTATAGGGTTTGGAGCGAGAATAAAGACCGTTATTTCCAAGATGCAGAAGCGCTCATTAGCATGGTAGAAGAGGCAGGTCTTGTTCCTTTTAATGCAGTACTTCCCGAAGATTTGAAGCAGTTCTTCAGGGATATGGTTATTGATCGATTGGTAGCGGAGACGAAACAGCCTGATGGGCGTTATTTTGAAACGTTTAGAAGGATAAATATCTGTGCTGAAAAATAAGGGTTCTCTGATGTAATAAGAAGAAATAAAAGCACATGTTCAAGGGGGATTCGCACAGCACGTAACTATATAACGGTACATCATCTGATTTGACACAATGCAGCGAGATTGAAGCGAAAAGCGTTCTCCCGAAATTCGGTTTTAGGAAATTTGGTTTTGGAAGTTGGTGGACTTCGGGAAATACGTATTGTGGGTGCAAGGAGTGCCTCGATGATAGAAGATTTTTTAATTCACGGAAAGAGTAAGAGATTAGAAACAGAGTTGCATATCTGGTGAAATGCTCTTAAAAATGCTTACGCTCCGGAATTATCGAAAGTACAAGGACGCTTCTATTGAGTTCCCGGATGGCGTTGTAGGCATTATCGGGTTAAATGGCGTGGGCAAGACCACTTTAGTCGAAGCGATAGGCTGGGCTTTGTTCGGCCATCATGCAGCGCGGACCACAAAAGAACTGATAAAACGGAACGGGGCATCACCTCATGAGCTGTGCAGTGTCGGTCTGGAATTCGAGCTTAATGGAGATAGCTATCACGTAGTCAGAGATATGGTTGGGAAGAATTTGATTCCAAAAGCAAGTCTCAAGATCAATGGCAAGCTCATAACGAAGAATGCTGATGAGGTTTCAGAAGTTATCAGTCAAAAAATCGGTATGGACTATTTGTCCTTTTTCACCTCGGTTTTCGCTCGCCAGAAAGAGTTGAATGCGCTCTCCATTATGAAAGCAGCGGAGCGGAAGAAGCTTGTACTCCGCATGCTTGGCATAGAGCGGATAGAAAAGGGTATACAGGCGATTAGAGAGGATAAGCGAGGGAAGGAGAAGCGAGTAGAAGGTATTACGGCGGCTACCGTGGATAAAGATGGAAGGAAGAAGATAGACGTTCTAGGCGTCAAACAGAACGAACTGGAGAAAGCGCAAGAGGGGCTTTTACCGATTATTCAAGAGATAGAAGCGGTAACAGGCCTTAAGGAGAAAGAGATCGAAAAGGCTAAAAAGGAACTGGAAACAGCGACGAGAACCTATGAGCACCATGTGGCTTTGAACACCAAGTTGAGCGAAAGCCGAAGCGACTTGGAGAATACGAGAAAGCGGAAAGAAGAGAAGAAGAAAGAGCTTGAAAACTTGTTGGCAAAGCAAAAACGGCTTGAAGCAATTGCTGATGACGAAGCACGCTATTTCCAATTCCGCGAACAGCGGGAGAGGATGGATGATGAGAGAGAGAAGTATCAGCAAAAGCAGGAATTAGAAAAGCGAAAAGAGAGGATTTCGAGCGAACTCCAGAGCCGGACGAAGAGGATTAGCGATTTGAAAAAGAAGAGCGCGGAATTTGAAGATCTTGAGGCGCAGGTAAAAGCGATAAAGCGAGAGATCGAGGCGATACAGAAACAGAAGGAGCAGATACATACCCTGCTCGGCGCTTTCAAATCTCAAATCGTCCAGATTAAGAAGGATATTGCAGAGCTCACCACAAAGGAGAAACGAATAGAGAATTTGGGCCCCGAAGGTGAATGTCCGCTCTGCGAACGTGAATTAGGATCACATTATGGGGGATTAATTACGAAACTCCAAGCGGAGCTGCAAACCAAAAAAGAGAATCTGAATTCCACTTTTATTGCGTACAAACAGAAAAAGGAGGAGCTCGCTTCACAGGAGCATGAAGAGGATCTCCTCTTACAGAAGGCTAACGAGCTTGAGAAGCGTTTAACGGAGAAGCGTACACTGGATGCTCGCATTGGGCATGAAGAGCACGAGTTAGCGCAGTGGCAGAAGGACTTCGTGATGATACGTGCCGATTTGGGGCCTTTAACTGCTATCCAATTTGATGCTACTGCGTACAGAGGGGTTATGGCGACCCTTACGAATCTTGAAGCGGTCTATAGAGAGATACTCGGGTTACGAGCGGAGATTGGAAGAATTGCAGATGTGAAAAGTAACCTTCACATGTTGGATAAACTGGAACGGACGGCGTCGGGTGATATAGCGGAAATACAGAAGCAGATAGAGGATTTAGCATTTGATAAGCGGGATTATGACGAAAAGCGGGCACTTTACGAGCGTAAGAAGGAAGAGTTAAACGAATCGAAGCTGAAGCTCGTGATGAAGCGAAACGAGCTAGAAAACGTACGTAGAGATATCAACCGGGTTCTGGAGGGGCTGGAGGAGCAAAAGCAGCTACTGGAGGAGAAGGAAAAGGAAGAGACCGGAATACTCTACCTGGGCATCTTGGAAAAGCTCATGAACGACTTCAAAGTGTATATGGTTGGCATGATTCGCCCGATCCTCTCCAATTACGCATCGTCCATGCTGAGACAGTTGACAGATGGTAAATACAGCGCGATGGAGCTGGATGAGAACTACGATGTCTTCATTTATGACGACGGAGTACCATATGAACTCAATCGATTTTCTGGAGGTGAAGAGGATTTAGCGAACCTTTGTCTACGGTTAGCGATTTCCGCTGTGGTTACCGAACGGAGTGCGATTCAAACGAATTTTATTATCCTTGATGAGATCTTCGGCTCACAGGATGCGTTTCGGAAACGCAATATTATTCAAGCGTTGAATGCGCTTTCAAAGAAGTTTCGACAGATATTTTTAATCACGCACATCGAGGACGTTCGAGACTACATGGAGTATGTTTTGCGAGTGACAGAGGACGAGGAAGGCGTGAGTTGGGTTCGAATGGAAGAATAATTCGCAATTTTCATATTCTGCTTTTTACCCTCGAGGCGTCCTCTAAACTATATAACCTAGAAATCTAATCCCCCTTTGTCCGTAGTGAGCCAAAGAACTCAATTGAATATCCATGCCTCGAATTTTGAAGCCTGTTGGGAGGATAAAAAAGTCATGGCCCCATTGACCTTTATCTATCTTTCTCCCAGACTTCTTCTTCTTCTCTCCGATGGCGTGCTTCTTGATATCACCTCCTAATTGTAAGCATATGAAATGGTGGTTATATAAAACTTTCGGTTTGCGCCGAGGGGTTTCAGTGGCGCGGAACTTTTAAAACTTTATATAGTATAAAATTCTAATAGTATGCGCCCATGCCTGAATCCTTCCAAAACGACAGCGAGTCCAATGGTACTGCTCATTCTTCGAATATAGTAGCGGCTTCACTCTTACAGACATTTCGGTATATAGCACATCACCACACGTTGTTCTTCTGAAAACGGCAACGCATCACCGCTACGGACAGCCCGTCATACGGTACTTCACACATGTCCTGTTTAACTTGGCGATACCGGCATGGGCCACTTATTTTTTCATTCTGTTTTTGGTTCTTCTCAGACAGGCATTAAATGTGTTTTATCAGAGCCGCAAATAGGACATTGCCACTCATCGGGTAAATCTTTTGGTTTCGTTCCTGACTTGATAATGGTATCGGGATCTCCACGCGTGTCATCGTATTCAAAAACGTTGCACACATTACATCTGTATCGTGTCATGCTATCACCTCCAGTTGGTTATTCTAACATAGTTTCTTCATCGATAAAATTGATATACCCGTGTGTTCTGTCGCAGAAGGGTTTGTTTTTCGAGTCCATGCATCGGCAAAGCGTGAAATGCTCCTTCGATTCAGGCTTTGCTGCACGGCCTTAATCCAGATTACCGAAAACAATTCCAGTAATCTTTAAGTTTCTCTTTGACGTCTCCTATCACCTTCCCCGTTTCATTTATTATTAACCCCTGCGCGTCACTTCTAAGAACATGTTCCGGCTCTTCGATAGGTAGCTCGATTCCCATTAATCCAGAAATTAATGCCAGCCACGCATGGAGTAAGATGGTTTCATTGTACCCTGAGGCTATCAAATCGATCTCCTTACCCTCACAGAGTTCCGCTATTCGTCTAACCTTCTCACCAATCATCTTGAACCCTTTTATAGGGAGCCCTAACTGAGTCAGCTGATCATCGAAGTACGGATCAGACCCCCCATTTCGAACTACAATCTGCGGCTCAAATTCCTGTGATAGCGGCTCCACGATTTCCTCAAAAACGAGCTTATAGGAATCATAGCCAGCACCTACGGGCAGTGGAACATTTACTGTATATCCTTTGCCCTCTTTCGCTCCTATTTGATGTACAAAACCCGTGCCTGGATACAACGTTCGTGGGTCTTGGTGCAAATCAATGAACAGAACTCGTGAATCGTGGTAGAAATATTCAAAAGTCCCATTACCTGCATGAGCATCAGTATCCAGAATCAAGATCCTCTTTAGGCCGTGGTTCTTTATCAGATATTTGGCGACAAAGGCGACATCGTTATAGAGGCAAAAGCCTTCACCATACGAGGGCTTCGCATGGTGCATCCCACCACCTATTGAGACTGCTTTCTTAAATTCACCGCTACTTACCAGATCAGCAGCCCTCTTCGCCTGTCCGACAATCAGTCGAGCAGCTTCTTCCAATTTGCCGGGTGTTCCAATAGGTCGGTTATCCATGCTGTGGAACTGATAAAATCTACCGTTGTAATCCACACCCAAGTGTGCTGCTCGGTAGTACGCTTTTGTAAACGCGATATACTCCTGAACGCAGATTAAGAGGAGGTCTTCATCCTGAGCCTCTTCGGCATGAACGATTTCATAGCATTCCTCTCTTAATCGTGCCATCATGAAATGGGGAAAGAAGCGGTACCGGTGTCCCCTAAAAGGGTGGCCCACGCCAAAATCGTATTCTTCTAAGCCCTCATGCCACAAAATCGCTAATTTTGATGACATTGCGTTTCTCCATATCTAAGGTTTGTTTAATTCGCCTCAAAAAGTTTTGCGCTTTATAAGCTGTATGAACCAACTAACTTTACGGTTGAAAAGCTTGTTGAAATGATTTCATAACCTCAAAATTTAGATTTGACAATCTTTCAAATAATAGTAAGAGGAACTTTAGAATATGTATGAATTGCTCAAAGAACTAGGAATAGACGCGGAGAATAAGGCAAAGGAGGAACTTTCTGGTCATTCAAAAAAGATGAAAACTACCCTGTTTAAAATTTTAACGCCCGTGGTTTTTAACATCCAGACCGAAGAAGACGAGTATCACTTTGTCTTTAACAAAGATGCTTCTGTATCTCGCTATCATGGTTTACATTCGAAGCCGGATGTAAAATTCTCAAGTACGCATGCTGAATTGCTCTATCTCTTAGAAACACGTGATAACAAGCGATTTAAATTGGCTGAGAAAACACGAAAGGTAAAGATCGTCACCAAGAATTTCAGGGGTAAGGAAGCTGTGATGAAGTTGCGGGAGCTGTTTTTAGGATAGTACTATATCGCGCTTTTGCTCCAATTTTCCTGCTCTATGGGACTCTGTCTCAGTCTCAACGCATTTCCTTCTCTTTAATTCGCTAGATGTTTTGTTGAATCAGAACTTACTCTTCACAGACTTCCCCTTCTTTCTCCGTTTCCTTACCTTCTAGTGCTTTCAACTCCTTTTCAAGGCCGAATTCGGTTATTCTATCCATCTGATCGGTTTCCCTGAAATAATCGGTAATAGCCCTTCGTAAAGCATCAGAAGCGAGGTTTGAGCAGTGCAGTTTCTGTGCCGGGAGTCCCCCCAATTCGTCAGCCACCGTCTGCCTCGTGATCGTCAAAGCCTCTTTGATGCTTTTTCCCTTTGCGAGCTCGGTAGCCACGCTACTCGTCGCTATTGCCGCTGCACAGCCAAACGTTTTAAACTTTATATCCGCTATTCTATCGTCCTTTATTTTGATCATGATGGTCATCAAATCGCCGCAGACCGGATTACCCACTGTGCCAACTCCATCTGCATCGGGAATATCCCCGATGTTTCTCGGATTTTTGAAATGTTCAAATACTTTGTCAGAATACATGCTTTTACCTCCGGTAAAGTGGGGAGATCATCCTCAATCTTTCAACGGCACCCGGCAGCACTTCCAGTAGTTTGTCGACATCTTCTTCCTTATTGTACCTTCCAAGCGTAAGCAGAAGTGAGCCATGAGCCTCCTCATGCTTCAATCCCAGAGCCATTAAGACATGACTTGGTTGAAGGGTTTTTGAACTGCACGCAGAGCCCGTGGAAGCCTTGATACCCTCCGCATCCAAGCTTAAAACCACTGATTCTCCCTCTATGTAACTGAATCTCACGTTGACGTTGGTGGGCAATCTCTTCTCAGGATGCCCATTTAAATAGCACGCCTCGATCTTCAGTATTCCTTCTATCAGTTCATCTCTCATTTTTTTGAGTCGAACAGCTTCGTTCGCATACTCGTTGCTCGTGATCTCAGCCGCAACACCAAAGCCCACTATGCTCGCAACGTCTTCCGTTCCGCTTCGCAAACCGCGCTCCTGACCGCCACCAAGTATGATTGGTTGCACTTTGATCCCTTTTCTGATATACAAAGCCCCAACACCGCGCGGTCCATAGATGTCGTTAGATGAAAGAGTAAGTAAGTCCGCATTGAGTTGTTCAGCATTTACCGCTATTTTTCCCAAGGATGCCGTAGCGTCAACGTGGAACGCTATATCCCTCTCTTTCGCTATTTTACCCACTTCTGCAACTGGCTGAAGGGTGCCAATTTCGTTGTTCGCATGTTGCAGGGATATAAGAATAGTATCCGCTCTTACTGATTGCTCGATAAAGGACACATCAGCAACCCCGTATTGGTCAACCGGAGCGTAGGATATCTCAAAACCGTGTTTCTGTAAATACTTGCAGGGATTGATAATCGACATGTGCTCTACCGCTGAAGTAATAATATGATTTCCATCCCCCTTATTTCGCAATGCATAACCAATTAATGCCATGTTGTTTGCTTCCGTGGCACCTGAAGTGAATACAAGTTCCTTCGGGTCTGCATTGACTAACGCGGCAACAGAAGCTCTGCTATCCTCCACGACCTGCCGGGCCTTAAAGCCCTGCGAATGGACCGAGGAGGGGTTGCCACCTTCACGCAAATAGGGGCCCATAGCCTCAATAACCCGTTCGTCTACCGGACACCCGGATATGTAGTCAAAGGTCATACTCTCACCTCAGAAGAACATTGACGCATCGGTATCAAGAACGAGATCGTTCAGCGTTGCGGCACCAACAACCCGTGCGCCCTCGACCAAATCTCCCCTATCAATACCGAGAAGATCAGCACTCCTGTCGCACACCATCAGTTCAACACCTGCTTGGAGAGCTTGATCCATGATCTCCTTGAGGCTTGGAAAACTTCCGAGCTTGATCTTCTCAGCCTCACCCCTCTTGACCACGGTAACCCCTTTAATCACGAAGTAGATCACTGCTTCGATCTCCATCGCTTTTGCGGTCATCGCAAGGATGAAGGGGGCATAAAGCCGCTCTGGCGTGTCAACACCACTCGTCTGGACATAGAGTATACGTGTCATTTAACTCACCTTCCTAATTACGGTTATCACGAATTTAAAAACGTCTCCCTCCTTCTCTACTGACAAAAGTTCCTGACCGAGTTTTTTCACCAAGACTGGTATGTCTGATTCTGATGCGGGGTCATCGGCACAGATTTCAATTGTTTCTCCAACCTCGGCCTCCTCCAGTGCTTTCCGTGCTCTGAATACAGGTTCGGGACAATACAACCCTATACAATCTACAACTTTCATCATTGTAAATACTATTCGAATTTTTGGCAATTAAAACTTTCCCATCGTTAGGCTTGTAACATAAATCTCTGCATACTGTCTTCCGTTCGGCGATTCGCGGTCTTTCCTTCGAGTGATGTAAAACAGACCCTTTTGCAGCGGCGCCTTACTTTTTAAGTTGGAAACGGTGAAAAAGAGCACAGAAGAAATGAGAGAAGAAAAGATTATTAGAAATTCAGACCGAATAATGCATACGTATTTAGCTGTCTCGTACTCATTGTAGGTAGAGGAATTGTACAAAGGTTAGTGTCAAGGAGGCGTTTCACCGGTGAACATACATGCAATCGTGGATAACATTGCCATGAGTATTTCCGCATTCGCGTTGCGAAACTATAAATTCTTCGGTGAAAGTATTACGAGCCCCTCGATTGCGGAAAATCTCACCAACACCACCTTACAAATGCCGAAGATTGAGGGGCAAGGGATATATGAAGTGAGTGCCGATACACTTGTGGGAAAATTTAAACCCGCTTTTCATATTACCCAGTGGAAAGGTGAGGACTATCCGACAATTATCTATCATCACGGTTACAAAGAACGTCCGTTTGACTTCAGATGGTTTAGCCCTAATACCTACAAGAACCTCTTTCTCTCGACGAAACCGCCGATTCACGCTAATCTGATTGCACTTTCCGCACCCTTTCATCGTCTGTCTTTACGGGAATACTTACAGAAACTTGGCAGGCTTTCGAATTTCGTCGCAATGCTCTCCGTTTCGGTTACGCTCATCGAGCACTTGGTGTCCTATTTCAAACAGTGGAAGAGTGGTCGTGTACTGGTATCGGGCATAAGTTTAGGTGGGTGGATTACGAATATCCATCGAGCGTACTACAATACTGCTGATGTCTATGTGCCCTTACTTGCGGGTGCAGCGTTAGGGGAGATATTTATATCATCCATTTACCACAAGATGGTGGGAAGGCTCGCTCAGGAGAATCCAGAAGTCCTCAGAAACGTGCTCAATTTCGAGGACGAATTCAGACGAGTCGATGACGATAATGTGTATCCACTATTAGCACGTTATGATCAGATCATTCACTTTGATCGACAGCGAGTATGCTATGAGGGCCACGCAATCAAAACGCTTGAAAAAGGACATATTACCGCTTCCCTTGCTTATGATGATCTCCGCACACATATTCTTACCCATTTGTAAGGTTTTGAGATGTAGCTGGTTGCTATATTTGAGGTTGCTATATTTGAGAAACTAGCAAGAGAACGGTGCTCTGGCGTATTGCCCGCTGAAATGCGAGACACATGAAACGCGAGGCGTAGCGGATATACATTTTGGGCTGGAGGGTGAAGAAGCGTTGGAAGGTTACTTCCTCATTCGTTTTCATAAGCAACTCTGTAAATCTTTCCCGCCTTGTCATCCGAGATGAGGAGTGAGCCGTCCTTCATTACCTCAACGTCGACCGGCCGCCCCCAGGAGGAGGAGCCCTGCAGCCATCCCTCGGCAAAGATTTCGTATGAAACCGGCGTATTATTTTTTATCCTGACAAACATGATCCGATATCCTATCGGTGTTTTCCGGTTCCAACTGCCGTGCTCTGCAATAAAGATCCCCCCGGTGTAATAGTCAGGAAACATCTTTCCGGTATAGAACCTCATCCCAAGTGCTGCAACATGAGGGCCAAGCTCCAGCGCTGGCTTTGCAAATTCATCACAGCTCCGCTCAGTGAATTCGGGGTCTTGTATGGAACCATGGCAATACGGAAACCCAAAATGCAGACCCTTAACGGGAGCATAATTTAATTCGTCAGGAGGCAAATCATCACCCAGCCAGTCCCTTCCATTGTCATTAAACCACAATTCATTGGTCTCAGGATGCCAGTCAAACCCCACTGTATTTCGAACACCAGAAGCGAACTCTTCAAGTTCAGTACCCTCAGGATTCATCCGCATTATAGTTGCATATCCTTCTTTCAAGCACACATTGCAGGGAGCTCCGATAGGTACATACAGCTTTCCATCCGGTCCAAATCGTATGAACTTCCACCCATGCGAAGTATCTGAAGGGAATGCATCTGTGACAACAGTATAGGATGGGTTCTCAAGATTATGCTCAATGTCATCGAACCGTAACACCCGGTTGACTTCCGCAACATACAGCGAACCATTCATAAAAGCGACACCGTTCGGCATATTGAGGCCCGAAGCAATAATCTTCACTTCTGAATCAACAACCGCATAAACCTTGTCAGAATCTCTTGTGCCCACAAACAGCACACCAGTATCACTCAACGCCATTGATCGAGCATGCGGGACATTGGCATAGACAGCGATGGAAAAACCTTCCGGAAGTGAAATAGTGTCAAGAGGTTGGTCACCGACATCAGGCGATGGCCCGTAGCCTGCTAAAAAGCCAGAAATGAAATAGTAATAGGCAAGAACTGCAATAATACCCGCTACAA
>CAYNTR010000073.1:0-10958 GCA_964400255.1 uncultured Halobacteria archaeon | reverse complement strand
TTGTTTTATCTATTTTCATTTTCGCATCACCTCCTATTTTTTCATATTGCTCTTACTACTCATATCACTTTCCTCTTTTATACAATTTCGCTTATTTTTATAAATATTGCTGTAATCTAACAATAAAATGAGGGGTATATAAAAACTTTTCGGTTTTAGCATAGCAAACTTTTTTAGCGTACATTGGAAACTTCGAATCCCGCCTTCATTTGGCTTATTATCCGTAATAAAATCGAAAATACTTAGTATGGGGGAGCGCAGATCGATTATCATGCTAGAATCGCTATTATCTGCTCTCAAAAACTGTATTGGGTTCATACAACGTAAACTTTCCGATTTTTTCGGTAGTTCCGCTTGTGGGTCCTCTCAGGTGACAAAACAGGGGGTATCGAAAGCGGAATCCTATACTTGGAGAATTCTGAGTTCAGAAGGTTTATTTGAGGAGATAACTCTGCACAAAATGGAGAAAAAGTTTTTGAGGATAAAGTGGATAGGTGAAGAAAACAGGATATCGATCGCTGAGGAAAATGAAGGGATATGGGGTGGCACAATACTAAAAGGTACCATAGAGGGATTAACGCACTATCGATAACACTTTATGCGGTGTCGTCTCGAAGTTTACTTAACCACAAAAAATAAAAAATAATGTACAGAAAAAATACGGTAAAAGTGGAGGGGTCGTGGCCTAGTCTGGAAGGGCAGCGGGCTCCAGACTCGCCGGTCGTGCGTTCAAATCGCACCGACCCCATTTCATTTTTTGATTGAGAAACAACGGTGGGCTTTAGAGACTTAAAAGAGATTAATAGCTCAATAAAGACGAAGCGTTTTCTCTAACTGCGGGCATATCTGACCATAAAGCCTTCATTCTCGCACATGCTTCAGTATATGTGCGATCTCAGGCATGATGAGCTCTCTCAGTGCTAACTGTACCGCGCCGGGCGAGCCGGGCAGGCAAAAAATCGCTTTTTGATTGATGACTCCCGCGATTGAACGGCTCAAGACCGCCGCGGTGCCTATCTCTTCTTCGTAACTTCTCAGCCTGAAGAGTTCGCCAAAGCCCGGGATCTCCTTCTGCAGAAGTTTCGATACAACCTCTATGGTCACGTCGTGTTTTGTCAACCCCGTTCCGCCGGAGGTGATAATGAAATCAGCATCACTTTGTAGTGCGTTTCCTATACTTTCGTATATTCTCTGCTCCTCATCCGGTATGATATCATAAAAGACGACTTCATGCCCGTTCTCTCTCATGACTTCTTTCGCGGTTTCCCCGGACACATCTTCGATCGCTTCGTCACCGTGTTCTTTCTTCCAGTATTTCGAGGTGCTAATCGTGAGTATCGCGCATTTGTACTGCTGCTGTGCGCCGCTCTTGTGCTTCGTCGGGACTGCCATTTTCTCGTCCATAGTGTTACCATTCGCACTTCATAACTTAACTTTTCACCGGTCACAAATTCGAGTGGGTTCATAGCCCCGCAAGCAATCTCAGATACGAATCTATAAATAGAATCAGAGCTTAATGCAGAGTAGAGGAGGTGAGGTAAAGAAATGGCGTTTGAATGGGTAATTGGGATAGTAATTTTTGTATTGATAGTATTGGCATCTTCGATAAAAGTAGTGAAGGAATATGAGCGCGGTGTAATCTTCAGGCTTGGACGGTTAGTCGGTGCGAGAGGGCCGGGGTTGTTCTTGATCATCCCTATCTTCGAGTCCATGGTAAAGATAGACTTGCGAGTCTCGGTTTTCGATATCCCGCCGCAAGAGGTCATCACGAAAGATAACGTGACCACGAGAGTAAACGCGGTCGTTTATTACCGCGTGCTTGATCCAGAGAAGGCGGTAACCGAGGTCGAGCACTACCAGTATGCCACGTCTCAAATCGCTCTGACCACAATAAGAGGTGTGATAGGGCAAGCGGAGCTGGACGAATTACTCTCCGAGCGAGACAAGCTCAATAAACGATTGCAAATCATAATAGACGAAGCGACTGACCCCTGGGGGATAAAAGTCTCTGCCGTGGAGATAAAGGATGTGGAACTGCCGAAAGAGATGCAGCGTGCAATGGCCGCACAGGCAGAAGCAGAACGGAATAGGAGAGCTCGTGTTATTGATGCAGATGCAGAGTTCCAGGCGGCGAAGAAGATTGCAGAAGCTGCGGGCGTCCTTTATAAAGAAAAGGGTGGGATGTTCATTCGCACGTTGCAAACAATAAAAGAGGCTACGGAGGAGAAGGCTACTACCGTTCTCATTCCGTTCCCCATAGAAATGCTCACGGCTTTGGGATACCGATCGCGACCTGGGTCAAAGTCGACCGAAGAAGCTGAAGAGACAAGTGAATGAAGAGAACCCGAAAATTTTTCTTTGATCACACGTTCTTTTAAAGGGAGTGGGATGGGGAAGCAGTTCTTAGAAATAACCGAGCAAAAAGAGGTCGAGGCGATAATCGCTCGTTTTGCCGCAGACATCTCTTCGGAGCGAGCAAAAGCAGGAACATCGATTGAACATGTCGACGTAGCGGAGGCACTTGGCAGGATTGCTGCTGCCGATGTCTTTTCCGCGCTCAATGTTCCCCCTTTTGATCGAGCAATCATGGACGGCTACGCAGTTCTCGCCTCTGATACCTTCTATGCCGATGAAACGAACCCAGTCTCTTTGATTATAAACGGATACCTCTCTGCGGGTGAGTCACCGTTACACTCCGTCGAGACCGGCTCCTGCACGGGAATCGCGACCGGTGCACCACTTCCTAAAGGCGCAAATGCCGTGGTTAAAGTCGAAAACACGGCCGAGTATACCGATGCGGTGGATGGGGAACCGGTAAACAAGGTGAAGATATACAAACCAGTCGCTCCTGCTGAAAATATCCTGCTCACAGGCGCGGATATAAAGCGAGGAGAGCTGATAGTGAGGGGTGGCACACTGCTCACACCGCGTGAGACTGGCGTTCTGGCCGCTTGTGGGATAACCGACGCTCTCGTTCGTACAAAGCCGATCGTAGCACTCATCTCGACGGGCAACGAACTCATGGCGCCTGGAGAAGATCTCGAACCTGCAAAGGTCTATGACGTGAACACACGTGCACTCAGCGATTCAGTTCGGGACAGCGGGTGCATCCCCTATTTCCTTGGCATTGCCCGGGACAACATCGATGAACTATCAGATAAGCTCAAGGAGTCCTTGGAAAAAGGTGCTGATGTTATCATTGCGTCCGGGGGGACCTCTGCGGGCGCAGGTGACTTGCTGCCCAAAGTGATTGACGAACAGGGCGAGATACTCGTACACGGTGTTGATATCAAACCCGGGAAACCGTTTATCTTCGGGGAAGTCCGTGGAAAGCCTTTTTTCGGCCTGCCTGGCAATCCCACCTCAGCATTGATTACGTTTAATCTTTTCGTTGCGCCTTTGCTCCGCACGATAGCGGGCATCCCGGCACACACGTATGAATCAGCGCAAAGCAGAAATGAGCGACTCATAAAAGCTACGGCAGGGCAGAGGATCTTCTCTGAACGCGGACGAAATGAATATGTGCTCGTCAATCTCGTCCCTGCGGAAAAACCAGAAGAAGCATCATTTCTTGCGTATCCCATTCTCACCGGCTCCGGTGCAATTACAACGCTTGCAAGGGCCGATGGCTATATCTTCATGGAGAAAGGGAAGGAGATCATCGAAGAAGGTGACGAGGTAGACGTGGAGTTATTGACTGAACGGCCATGCAGATAACTGCGCACCTGCTTGTTAGTTGTACAGGATGTGCGATACGGGGACTGGACGGAACTATTTTTATAGATAACTTCTGTATATGTAACGTATGTCCCGCCTTAACTCAGTTTGGAAGAGTGCGCGGCTGTAGTGTGGCGTTTTAGATCACCTCCCGAAGATCTTATTACCGCGCGCGGATACCGTGCTGTCCCCGGTTCAAATCCGGGAGGCGGGATTATCTCAAAATGACGGAACTGAAAGAGCTGCTGAAGAAATTGGCCGAAGCTCATGGCATTTCAGGGTATGAAGGTGAGATACGGGCAATCGTCGAGGTGGAGTTAGAGGACTATGTGGACGAAATAACGATCGACAAGTTGGGTAATCTCATAGCCATGAAAAGTGGTAAAAAACCTTCTGTCATGCTGGCTGCGCACATCGATGAGATCGGGCTCATGGTGAAGCACATCAATGACGAAGGGTACATCTCCTTCTCACCGATTGGGGGCTGGTTTGATCAAACGCTGCTCAATCAACGGGTGATTCTGCATGTGGAGGGTGGCGGTTTGTACGGCGTTATCGGCTCGAAACCACCGCATGCGATGAAGAAGGAGGAGAGAGAGAAGGTGGTAAAAATCGAAGATATGTTCATCGATGTCGGTGCCGGTAGCAGAGAAGAAGCTGAGAAGATGGGTCTTGCTATCGGAACACCGATCACTGCAGACCGGCACTTTGTTGATCTCGCAAACGACCGAGTGAGCTGTAAAGCGTTTGATAACCGATCAGGCGTCGCACTGATGATCGAAGCACTGAAAAGGACAACGACGGAATTCGAGGTGTATGCAGTGGGAACAGTGCAGGAGGAAGTAGGGCTGAAAGGAGCGAGAACCACCGCGTATGCACTCACGCCCGATGTGGCTCTCGCGACCGACGTTGACGTGGCCGGCGACCATCCGGGAATAGAGAAGAAGGATAGGCCAGTAGAGATAGATAAAGGTCCGGTCATTACCGTTTCTGATGCCTCGGGTCGTGGTATTATCACCCCGCCCTCAGTATTAAAATGGCTCAAAGAGACCGCAGCTCAGTATGAGATTAAATACCAGCTCAGCGTCGCAGAAGGTGGGACAACCGATGCAACGGCAATTCAGCTCACAAAAAGTGGGATTCCTACGGGTGTCATCAGTACCCCGGCACGGTATATCCACACGCCGGTGGAGTTGTTAAGCTTACGCGACCTTGATAAAGGTGCTGAACTCGTTGCGCACGCGATCGAGCGCGTGGGCGACTATTTCTAACGTATGGTACGCGTGAATTTCGGTGGGATCGTCCCCTTTTCTACCATAGACTGGCGGGGAAAGGCAGCACTGGTCATCTTTCTGAGAGGATGCCCGTTACGGTGCATCTATTGCCACAACTATAACCTGTTAACCGATTCTCACTACGTTGAGCACAGCGAAATTGAAGAAGAGGTCAAAAAAAACAAGGAATTCATCGATGCGGTGGTCTTCTCTGGCGGCGAACCCTTCATGCAACCTGAGGCACTCGAAGCGCTTGCACGAGTTGCCAAAAAACACGCGCTCCTCGTTGCCGCGCAGACGAACGGTTTTTATCCCGCGGTTGTCGAATCTCTCTTACAAGCGAATCGCATTGATAAAATCTTCCTCGACCTCAAGGCGCCGCTCTCCGATGCAACGCTCTACGAAAAGCTAACAACGGTCTCCGGGGTGACAGACAGAGTAAAAACTACGCTCGCTGCTTGTCTTCGCGCGAACATCGAGCTCGAACTGGTAACGACCGTATTCAGGCATCTCGTTGGCTCAGAAGAGGTGAAACGAATCGCGCACGAAATTGCCGAGGCTGGTGCAACAGACTGCCCCTATGTATTACAACAGGGAAGAGCTGAACGTGTTCCGAGCGACACCATTAAAGAGGCGGGGGTATTCAGCCGCGAGGAGCTGAAAGAACTCGCTGCATCGGCCTACCATGCCGGGGACCTGAAAGAAGTCAGAATACGTACTCGGGAAGCGGGCGAAGAAGTTATTGTGAGGAAGTTAGGCAAGGAGAAATGGTAAGCGTTTTTCTTGCGGCGATTCCTGCTAACGTGCGTGCAGCACAGGCTATTTGCGAAGCCAACGAGGCGCACAATGCGACGTATATCCGGTTCGGGGCACTGCTCAGAATACGGGGGGATACTAAACTTGTTTTTGATCGTGAAATTGTTGAACAGGCAGTTGGTCGGAGGTTAACCGAAGACGAATGGCGGAGTATAACGTGGAATTATATCGGTGCAATTTCTAAGTCGGACCACAGCGAAATCGTATTCGAAGATTCAGAAGACTCGGAAGTTGTGGACGAGTATTGGGACAAACAGGTGGAGGGACTCAAAAGAAAAATTTAAAAAGGAGTTAGTGTATAATCAAACACCATGGTAAAAATAGGCTGCGTTTACTGGAAGGATAAAATCGGTGGGAAGGCACAGAAGCTCGTGACAGAGGCGACTAACTATGGCTTCACCGTCGGTCCCCATGGTGTATGGGAGATGGTCATTGCGAAAGAGGACAAAAAAGTGAAGAAAAGCGAACTCGTGAACATCAAGATAGAAACAATAGAGCTGCCGCCAAAGTCGATAATGTTACCGTGCCCCATCCTTCGGCACGCACTTGGTTTAGTTCCTTCGCTTGCTGCTGTGGGAACGCCATCGCCCTGTGAGGGGAGGAGAACTTTTGATGAAGCCCTTTTTCTTCCGTTAGTCGACGGGGTGGTGAATAAAGGCGATTTACTCTGTGTTATGAATGTACTTTACGCTTCAATTGAGCGAAGGCTTGCGAGAGGGGCCGCGGAGAAGTGGCTGAAGGAGCGACACAGATATTAGCATTTGTCGGTGCCCCTGCAGCGGGGAAGACTATCGCAGCATCGGTTGCAAAGGAGATGGGGATTTCCATCTTCACGATGGGAGACGTGATACGGGCGGAGTTACAAACCCGAGGTCTCTCATTAACTGACGAAAACGCCGGGCGAATTGCAAATGAGCTGCGAGAGAAGGAAGGGATGAATGCAATTGCAAAACGCAGCATCCCGCTCATCAAGGAGTTACTGGACTTGAAGCGTGAAAAAGCGGCAAAATCAGTGCTCATCATTGATGGTATACGGGGTGTCGCGGAAGTAGAAACGTTCAAGGAAGCGTTTGGTACTGATTTCGTTCTCGTGAGGATCGACGCACCCGTGACTCTTAGATATAACCGAATAAAGAGCCGTGGGCGGGCTGATGACTCATTGACGCTCGATGAATTTAAGCAGCGTGAGGAACGAGAGAACCGGTGGGGGATGGGGGAAGCGATGAAGAGAGCCGATAAGGTTGTGAAGAACGAAGGGTCTTTAGCTGAGTTTAAAGAACAGATTACAACGTATTTTTACTGTTACTACTTATAAACCTATAATTTAACAGATGGGGACTCCCTTGGTAACAGCGCGTTACACGTGAGAGCTTCGGTTCAAATTTAATTGCTCTATTTCAGGATCCCCACTGCCGAGATCGAAAATAACCGGAATTTCTAATTTTGTGGTAGCTAATCGGTATAGCCTCTTTGCTTTGCTTCCTTTTCTCTCCAGGATCCCATCTGAATGCAACCGGGCCAAGTAGGTTGAGATGGTACTCAGCCGCGCCTCCTCTTCGAACTTATCTTCGTATATTCTCCGTATCTGTGAAGAGGTGAACCATTCTTTCGGTGCACGATCATCATAGCGGAGAAAAGAAGCGAGCCGTTCTTTGATCGTCAAATCCTCGCCTTCGTACTCAAACGTATCCTGCGCGGAAAGCTGCTTCTCTAAAAACCTTATTACGTCTTTAATCGTGACCTGTTTGAGCATTTCAATTTGTAGATCGCCTTCTTTCTCTATGGACGATTTCACCCCTTCGTCATCCGTCACTTCGACTCGAACCTTCATCGCCGCTTCACAACCTTCACTTGTTCACTGAACAAATGAAATAAATGTCGAGGTTATATATAAAGGGATAGGGTATCTACTTGTGCGTGCTACGTATTTCCAGTGGAACGAAGGAGTGAATAAGTGAAGGATCTGCGGCGGCTAAAAACTTTATACCAAGAAAGCTTAAAATCTTTAGATTGCGAAGGAGCACGTCGAAATTGGCAGAGAAGAGAGACTACTACACGATTTTAGGTTTGGACCGGGAAGCAACGAAGGACGATATTAAGCGTGCGTATCGGAGATTAGCGAAGAAACATCACCCCGATCTGAATAAAGAGAATCCGAAAGAGGCGGAGGAGAAGTTTAAAGAGGTATCCGAGGCTTATGAAGTGTTATCAGACCCCCAGAAGCGAGCAAACTATGATCGATTCGGGCATGCGGGTGTTGATTTTGGTCCTGGCGGATTTGATTGGTCTCATTTCACACGATATAGTGATATAGAGGATATCTTTGGTGATATCTTCAGGGATCTTTTTGGTGGTACTTTTGGATTTAATAGAAACAGAGGCGGTGGCGTGGGCACCGGCGTGGGCAGCTCGATATTTGATGAGTTCTTTGGCAGGAGAGATTATGGCTATTCGAGGCCCGGGGAAGGATACAGACCTGAAAGGGGACGTGATCTCAGGTATGATCTTGAGATAGACCTCGAGGATGCCGCGAAGGGAATGGCAAAAGAGATTGGCATTGTAAAAGGACAGAGCTGTCCGTCTTGTAACGGTACCGGTGCGAAGTCAGGAGGATTGGAGACCTGTTCGACGTGTGGCGGCACGGGGCAGGTGAGAAACGTGCAGAGGCAGGGCTTTGCTCAGTTCATTTCGATCTCAGGCTGTCCGCAATGTGGTGGACTCGGTAAGGTGATCAAGACGCCATGCGAGGAGTGCGATGGCCATGGAAAAAGTAAGGTGGACAAGCGAATCTCAGTGAAGGTGCCACCGGGTGTGGATACAGGAAGTCGCTTGAGGATTGCGGGTGAAGGCGAGGCCGGGGAACGAGGAGGCCCACCCGGCGATTTGTACGTGGTGATGCATGTACGGGAGCATGAATTCTTTCAAAGGGCGGGGAATGACCTGTTTTGTGAAGTTCCCGTTCGCTTTGCGCAAGCGGTATTTGGTGATGAAATAGCGGTGCCAACGATCGATGGTACCGGTGCACGAATAAAAATACCCGCGGGTACGGAATCGGGTACGAACTTCCGACTGAAGAACAAGGGCATGCCTGATCTAAAGGGGTATGGCAGAGGGAACATGGTGGTGAGGGTGAAGATAGTAACCCCACAAAAACTGAGCAAAAAGCAGAAAGAATTGCTGCATGAGTTTGATAAAGAGGAAGAAGAACGAGAAGAGGGAGGAAAGCACAAGAATTACTTCTCCTGGTGGAGCAAAACCAGAAGTAGAAGTGACTAAACGATGAGTGGCGTAGGTGAAAGGCATGAGCAGGAAGCGCGAGATACGGACCCCGATACTCTCCGTTGTGGGACACATAGACCATGGTAAGACCACATTACTCGATTCGCTGCGGGGCACCGCGATAGCAGAGAAGGAAGCAGGACGCGTCACACAGCACATCGGCGCAACGGAAATTCCAATCAGTACGATACAAACGATCTGTGAACCATTAAAGAAGGACTGGTCAGGAATTAACATTCCCGGGTTACTGTTCATTGATACGCCCGGGCATCATGCCTTCGCATCCTTGCGGAAACGAGGAAGCGCCTTAGCTGATGTTGCGATTATTGTGGTCGATGTGATGGAGGGATTTCAGCCTCAGACCTACGAGTCGTTAAACGTTCTCCGCTTATTAAAAACGCCCTTTGTCGTTGTATTAAACAAAATAGATCGGATAAAAGGGTGGTCATCAAAGAAGAGGCCTTTCATTCTGAACTATACCGATCAGCCGGAGTATGCGCGGAAGGAAGTGGATACGAGGCTCTATAGCATTGTCGGGGACCTTTACGATAAGGGCTTCTCGGCTGATCGCTATGATCGGATAAAAGATTTCACAAAGACGGTCGGTATCGTGCCGGTGAGTGCGAAGACCGGAGAGGGTATAGCAGATTTGCTCCTTGTGCTGATCGGGTTATCGCAGAAATATTTCGAACGAACCTTACGTCTCCATTTAGAGGAAGCGGGTGTTGGTACAATCTTAGAGAAGAAAGAGGAAAAAGGGCTCGGGACGACGATTGACGTGATATTGTATGATGGCACGCTCAGCGTTGGTGATACGATCGTTGTGGGCAGCATAGAAGAGGAACCTTTAGTGACCAAAGTGAAGGCGCTGTTAAAGCCCCCTGCGTTGCACGAGCTCCGAATGGAGCACAAATTTGAGCGCTTGAGCAGGGTGAATGCGGCGTCGGGTGTGAAAATAGCCGCTCCCGATCTCGAATCCGCTCTTCCGGGGTCACAGGTGCGTGTGGTCAAAGAAGAAGCGATGCTTGAGCGCGTGAAGAACGAGGTGAAGAGTGCTATCGAAGAGCTGAAGATGGAGACCGTTCCAGAAGGGATCCTTATCAAGGCAGATACCATGGGCTCGCTCGAAGCACTCGCTCTGGAGCTCAAGGACGGGGGGCTCGAGGCGATCAAGCGAGCGGATGTCGGAAACATCTCCAAACGGGATATTATCGAGGCTTCGACGGTTAAAGACCGGTATTTGAGGGTTATTTTGGGCTTCAACGTGGGGATACTTCCTGATGCGAAAGAAGCAGCGGCACAAGCTGAAATACCGATATTTATGAGCAACGTTATTTACCGCTTGATCGAGGATTATGAGGTGTGGGTGAAGGAGGAGAAGGAGAAGGAGAAGCGAGCGCTCTTAGAACGCATGACTACGCCTGCGAAGATCAAAATACTGCCCGGCTGCATTTTCAGGCAGAGCAAGCCGGCCATTGTCGGCGTCGAAGTGCTTTCCGGGAAGATAAAGACGGGTGTGGAGTTGATACGGGTTGATGGGGCGAATGTCGGGCCGATTAACGAGATACAGGATAAGGGCGAGAGCATACACCAAGCGGAACGGGGGATGCAGGTGGCAATAGCACTGAGAAAACCAACGGTCGGGCGTCATATCAATGAGAATGACGTCTTATACGTGAACCTGAGCGAAGAGGAGCTGAACGAGCTGAAAAAACGAAGCGGGTTGCTCTCACCTGATGAAGAAGAGGTATTGGAGGAAGTGGTGGAGATAAAACGAAAAAAGGCCGCCACGTTTGACGAATAGAGTGCGTTTGTTTATTTTGGTTCTTCTCCAACTTTAGGAATGAACAGAGGAGATAAAACTACAGCGAG
>CAYNTR010000072.1:0-10989 GCA_964400255.1 uncultured Halobacteria archaeon | reverse complement strand
CTTTCCTCCGCTTCTTATCTTCGCTAAAACCAATAAGGCCACAGAAAAATAGTTCTTCGATCGCCTAGCGACATGTAACATTACTTCGAAGAGCGCTTAAAAATCGGTATCGGCTCCCGTTTATGCCGCGACGCGTCCATCTTTCGTTTTACTCGTTCCACCAATTCGGGTTCGAAACCGCTCGTGCTCCCTAAATCCCCCATTTCCAGTGCGGTAAGAGCACGATCCAAAACCGCGTAGTTCATACCGATCTCCGCTTCGTCTGTTTGGCCAGCCCAGAGACCCGCACTCGGCGCTTTCTCGATTATCTCTTTGGGAATGTCAAGCGCTTCCGCCAATTTCCGCTCTTCCGTCTTCAGCACGTCACCGAGCGGCAGTATATCCGCAGCGCCATCGCCGTATTTGGTAAAATACCCGATGGATAGCTCGCTCTTGTTCCCCGTCCCGACGACCAGGTAGTTGAGCTGATTCGCGAAGTAATAAAGGCAGATCATTCGGAGACGCGGTTTGAGGTTCGCAACTGCCATATCTGCGGCACTATCTACGTCACCACCGTGTGGGCGCTCTTCCTCTTCTAACAACTCCAGCAAGAGCGTGAAGACCGAAGTGAGGTCGATCTCCTTCGTCTCAATGCCAAACCGCGCGGCAACCAGCTCCGCATGCGCTATGTCTTCGTTGCGTGAAAAGCACGGCAGAATCAAGCCCAAGGTGGTATCGGGAAACGCTCGTTTACAGAGCACGGCAACGACAGACGAGTCAAGCCCGCCGCTCAATCCTAAGACGACGCCGCGAGCACCTGCCCCGTTCACGCGAGCTCGTATCCAATCGCTTATCCGCGATGCCAGTTCAGTTGGAGACATGCTTTTTCTCGGACTCTATCTACCTTTATATCAGGAATTACATATAAATTAGAACAAAGAATTTCATGAGACGATGAGAACTAAGGGGAAAATCGCGATCATACCCATTAAAGGGACGATAACCGCAGAAGGATCGTATTTCGGGCTCATGGCCACCTCTCATGAACTGATACAAATTATTGAGGATGTAGAGAAGAGAAAAAGGATAAAAGCGGTGATATTTGAGATAAATTCTCCCGGTGGAACGCCATTTGCCGCCAAGGAAATCGCCGAGCGTATAAAAGATATGGAGAAACCGACCGTCGCGTGGGTACGAGAATACGCGACCTCGGGCAGCTATTGGATCGCGAGTGCCTGCGATGAAATTGTGGCGGACGAGCTGAGCACGCTGGGCAGCATCGGGGTAATGAGCATCCGACCAGACATCGGTGAGTTATTGAAGAAATTCGGCATCGATGTGGAAACGCTTAGAACCGGCATCTATAAAGGATTGGGACTGCCGTACGAGAAGCCAACGGAAGAAGAGCGAGAACTGCTGACGAAAGAATTAGACGAGATTAAGGACCGCTTTTTGGCCGCCATAGCGGAGAACAGGAAACTGGATGACGAGACGGTGAAGGAGTTATCGACCGCAAAGGTGTATTTGGGACGCGAGGCAAAAGAACTGGGATTGATTGACCATTTGGGCGGGAAGGACGAAGCGATACAGAGAGCAAAAGAGCTCAGCGGCATAAAACGTGAGAAGATCATCCATTATGGCGAACGAAGGCGACGAGGATTCCTGAGAGGATTGATTGAAGAGATGCTCCGGTAAATGTGTTGATTTTAGCATTTGTGTTTGAAGTAAATCGTTAGGGAAAAAAGCCACAAATCGAGTAGATTGTAAGCTATTTATAAGCCCGCACTCAATTGAAGGTATAACGTAAAAGAGGAGTAGTTGGGTTCAACTCAGGTTTATGCGCAGTAATGCGGATATACGAAGTTATCTGATTTATTCCTTGAATTGTCTGGAGGACAACACGAAAGGAGAAAAGAAGAAATGGCACCTGCAAAACTGGGTGATACCGTTAAGGTTCACTACACGGGCAAATTGGATGACGGCACGGTATTCGATTCCTCCGTTGATCGTAACCCGCTGGAATTTACCATAGGCGAGAGCCAGGTAATCCCGGGCTTTGAACAAGCGGTCGTCGGGATGGTTCTGGACGAATCGAAGACTATCAAAATCTCGGCGAATGAAGCGTATGGTTTACGCCATGAGGAAATGGTGGCGGAGGTAGAACGCAACCAATTTCCTGAGGGTATGCAATTAGAGGTCGGTCAGGAGTTACAACTCCGTCAGGATGATGAGCAAATAATTTTTGTCGCGGTGACTAATGTCTCCGAATCAACCGTGACGTTGGATGCTAACCATCCTCTGGCAGGGAAAGACCTCACGTTTGATATTGAGCTCGTAGAGATCATTTAGTTAACCGTTTCGATGGGGATAACTGATGGTTGGCTTCCACTGGTTACGGCATGAACTAGATAAAGGATGTCAGGCTCAGGTTTTGAAAGGGCGAAGGATAACCGGCTGGAAATCGATCATTCAGGATATCAAAAATTCGGGCGCGGAATTCATCGATCAAGAGGTAGTGGAGGATGGCAATATAATTTCGAGCCGTCATCCTGGCGATCTGCCTGCGTTTATCCGTGCGTCACTCAAGAAATTGAAATAGGTATTGAGCCCAGAGAACATAACCTTCGCTTTTACTTCAACGTTTCGAGCTTAAGGTAATGCAGTGATAAATCAAGGATAGGTTTATTGGGATTTCTCCATAATTTCTTTCCAGACTCGTGGAAGTATCTCTGCAGCTTTCCCCTGAATCGAGCGGGTGACAAAGGGCGTTAAAACCGTCTCTTTTCTATTTATTTCAATAACCGTCGCTCTCTTCTTCAGCGCTGCCAGGGGTAACTCACGTGCCGGTGATACCACTCCTGAGGTCCCGATAACAAAGAAGAGGTCAGCACTCATACTCTCTTGTAGTGCTTCCGCAATATGCTCCACAGGCTCGCCAAACTGAACGACATGCGGCCGTAACGCTGTTCCACAGTTGTGATATGGGGGCAGATGCTTTAACGGCGTCTCGGGCACCTCAACTATTTCACCGTCCTTCGGACATCTGCCTCGCCACATGTTCCCATGCAGTTCAAGAACTCGTTTACTACCCGCTCGTCTATGAAGCCCGTCAACGTTCTGCGTGATCAAACAGAACTTATTGAAGAAGGCTTCCATCTCGACGAGCGTTAAGTGAGCAACATTCGGCTGGCAGCGAGAAACAAGTGCTCGTCTCCATTCATAAAACTCCCAGGTGCCTTTCGTGTTCCATGGTGGGCCGGCACGGGCAGCTAATTTCTTGGCAACCGGATTTTCCCACATTGAACCTTTGCCTCTGAAAATTGGTACGCCACTCTCTGCGGAAATGCCTGCACCGGTAAGAACGACCACGTGCAAATTCCGATCAAGCTTTAGCGGTAACCCTTCAAGAAGCTCCATGGTTAGTTTTCAACACAATCTTTTAATTTCAGACAAAAATAATCTAATGTGAACGTATGAATCGTATGTCGACTGATATTCTTCAAATCAAAAAGGGAGGCCGATGACCAGCGCATTTTAAGGGGTGCTGGGGCGGTTTTAGATACAAACGTGAGGTGAACCTATACCGTTAATGGAAAAACTCAGAATACACACGGAACCGATTAAAGAAGAAGACTACGCGTATTTCGTGTTGGGTGGAGACATCGGGGGCACCCATACCAACCTCGCGGTTGCGGGCGTGCGAGAGAGAAAACCGGTTCTGCTCTATTCGATGCATTTCGAGAGTCCCGAGCTGAGTTCACTTACCGTAGCAATCGAGGAGACGCTCGCGTATGCACGACAAAACTATGGCATACGAATAGACAAAGGCTGCTTCGGCGTTGCGGGGCCCGTGAGCAACTGCAGTAGTTCCCAGTTTACCAATGTGCCCCTGGAGGTGGATGCTGGAAGAATCAGTGCAGAAACGGGGCTCGGGGAAGTCTTTCTGATTAATGACTTCCAAGCCCTCGGGTACGGGATAAATTTCTTGAAACCTGAGGATGTGGTTCGTGTAAAGCCAGGGACGGCACGGCCACGGGAAACCCGAGCGCTCATCGGTGCTGGCACCGGGTTAGGGAAGAGCATACTGGTTCACGATGAGGACAGAGGATACATCCCCATTCCGAGCGAAGGCGGACAGGGGGACTTCCCGGTCCAAAACCGTTTCGAGTTAGAGCTCGTCGAGTTTATTAGAGAATACCAGGGTATTGAGCGGGTGAGCTACGAAGAAATGTTGGCCGGACGGGGGATTGAGCATATCTATTGGTTCCTGAAGGCATCGGGCAAATTCAAAGAGTCGGTATACACGGCGGAAATTGATAGAGCTACTGACAGGGCACCACTCATTTCTAAATACCGGGAAAGAGATGGCCTGTGTCGAGAAGTGTTCAGGCTCTATGCAGGGTTTTACGGGCGGTGCTGCAAGAACTTCGTGTTAGATTCTCTTGCCACGGGCGGCCTGTATATTGCAGGCGGCATCGCATCGAATAACCCGGACATCTTCACGACAGACGAGTTCATCACCGAGTTTCAGGCGGTGGAGATGCCGGAACAGAGGAAAATTCTCGAAGCAGTGCCGGTGTACGTGATCATCAATTATGACGTCAGCCTCTATGGCGCGTGCTACGCTGCGATGGTTGGAAAGGAATACGTCTGTTATTAAAAGAATGGTGCACCTAATGCATAACGAAGGGGGAATAGATGATCCCCGAGTCTATGAACGTACCGAGGGATTATACTAAATGGCGAATGTAGATTTTATCCATGACCACAGTCTCGTTCCGGGAGCCGAACTGGGTGAGGTAGCGGAGACGCTGCAGCCTGAGATAGAGCGGATGAATGCGGCGTCGTTATCCGGGTACGAAGACGACCGGGCGTCGATTAACCTTTCTGTAGACAGTGACATGCTTGGAGAGGTGGAGACGCTCATCGGGGAGAAGCTGAAGCTGAAGCCGGAGTACGTGATCGTTGCGGGCATCGGCGGCAGTAACCTGGGCACGATAGCGGTCCAGGAGGCCGTGCTCGGGAAACTCTATAACCAGCTCAATCCGAAAATTAAGGTTCTCTATGCTGATACGGTAGACACCGACCTCATCGATGCGATCATAACGCTAATCGAACCCGTCTTGGCACGAGGAGGGAACGTTATAATTAACGGAGTCAGCAAGTCAGGCGAGACGACTGAGACCATCGCGAACTTTGAAGTCCTGGTCGAGTTACTGAAGCGATACAAGAAGGAGAACTACCAGGACTACGCGGTGGTGACAACTGATAGAGGGTCAAAATTCTGGCATTTTGCCAAGGAGCAAGGCTTTAACGTATTGGAGATACCGGGAAAGGTCGGTGGCAGGTATTCGGTGTTGTCGCCGGTTGGTTTGTTCCCGCTCGGGTTTCTCGGGATTGAGCTTGAAAAACTGGTAGACGGAGCTGCAGCTATGCGCAAATGGTGCCTCGAGCGGGCTATCTTGAAGAATCCCGCGGCGTTAAGTGCTGCACTCATCTACCACCACTATCTCACCGGGAGGAATATTTACAACCTGTTTCTGTTCGCGAACGATCTTGAGTCGGTCGGCAAGTGGTACCGGCAGCTCATGGGGGAGAGCATCGGGAAGCAATTTAATAGACGGGGCGAGGCTGTTTACACGGGCATCACGCCGACTGTCGCTGTCGGCTCAACCGATCTGCATTCGATGGCGCAGCTCTACCTCGGGGGGCCGCAGGATACGTATACAACCTTCGTGAAGGTAGAGAAACCCTATGCAGAGGTTTCCATTCCTCATTTAACTGAATATTCACGGCTGGTTAAGGGGATACAGGGCAGAAAACTTGCAGAGATCATGGATGCTATTTACAGAGGCGTAAAAACCGCATATATTAAGGGTAGACGGCCGTTTTCCGAGCTAATACTGCCTGATAAGTCAGAACATTCGATCGGGCAGCTGCTCCAGTTGAAGTTGATGGAGATGATGTATCTCGGCTTCCTGCTCGAGGTAAACCCATTCGATCAGCCGAATGTGATAGCTTACAAGATGGAAACGCGCAAAATACTGGAGGGAGAAGAATAAAGGGGCTCAAAGAATCCAGTCATCAAATCAGTCGATTGGTGACTAAAGATTTTATATCTCGTTTTTCCTAGCTAAAAATGGCTGCCTGCATCAAAAACCATATGGAAGAATGCAGTTACGCAAGAGATATCGACGATACCCCCCCACAAATCGTTGTATGCTGCATGAACCCGTCACGGAGGTTGATGCGGAAAAAATAAAAGAGGGATGAGTGCATACATACAAATGCGTGCGTTCTCTCTCCCTATTTATCTATTCTACTGCTTGCAGGACGTCTTCCGCTTTCACTGTCTTTCTTCCGGCATGCTTCGCGAGGCTTACCGCTTTTTTGGCTATTTTCGCGGCTTCTGCCTCTAACAGCCTTGCCAGTTCTTCAGTGGCATCTTCGCTTACTCTCTCTGCTCCTGCCTTCCTAATTATCTTGGTTACCGGTGCTTTTGGTAGTTCAGCCATTTTTATCACTACAGGTAGATAATAGGCGGGTATATAAAAGCTTTTCGGTCATTTGGCCGCTGAAACATCATAAAAGGTGATGCGCAGATGTATTCTGCTCCCATCTTGCAAAACATACCAAAGCAACAACGCTGGCACTCTATGAACCGGTCTCTTGTCCACGAAGCTAGCAGAGCGGTCTCATGTTCTTGCCGTGGACGGCTATTCCCCGCTACGAGAGACTTCCTCTGAATTCTTCGGTAAGCGCGGGCGCAGGCACGATATCCAAGAACATGATCCCTGATTTCCGCAAGATATCCATGAACCTGCTCTCATCGTCCTTTGATAACCCGTACAAATCGATAAGCTCACCGGCAGGCATCAGTAAGACGCAGCTGCCTGCGCTGGTAATCTTGCCTTTCGAAAACCGGTTTGACGCGACATCACTCAAAAACGTTTTGATGAGTGTTGGAACATCGTACTCAGCGATGGTCCCCGTCATTTCGGTTCTGTTGACGTGTCTCAGGTAAGCGTCATTGAAGCGCTCATAAAACGCGAGTTCAATGCGATCCATGGCCGCTTCATAGTCCGTAAGCGCGGTATGCGTAACTAACGCTTTAATAAATTTTTTACCGGCATCGAACGCTTCCCGGCGCTCCTGCTCATCGTGCAGGAACAGAGCGAGGTAGGGGTTCAATCGTATCCGCAGTAATCCCTCGTCCCTGCTCAGCACAGGGACGTCAGTGCTATAGCGCACCCGGAATTGGAAGATCAGTAACGTTACGTAAACGCCAAGTGCTCGGGCATCGGTATCCACCCATTCCTTCCCGAACCACGATACCGGTTCTTCTGTCATCGAGTATAAATAGGTTGGCACTCCTGGGATATTAGGTTAACGTGACGCGGCACGGGAATCAATATCGTCTCTGCCAATGAGGCTACGAAGGAGCTGAAGCGGTAAGTACAGGGGTTTTGACATTCATCAATGAGAACCACGAACGCAGCAAACAGCTAGTGGGTAGAAAATTGTTTATCGGTAAAAAATTAATACGGCTATTGAGGAGGTGATAGAAATCGTTCAAATTAGACCGTTTGAGGAAGGCGATAATGCCCGGCTGTTAGCGATCGAGAAGTTATGTCCGCACGGTAATGAACAATGCGCGGTGGGCGTGGAGAAAAAATCGAGCATTACTGCACGCTATGCGCTATATGATAACTGGAACGTTCTGGTAGCCGAAGAGGAAGAGGAGGGCAGTGAAATTGGTGGTTGGATCGGCTGGACGGTGAAGCAGTCTCCAAAACAAAAAGAGCGGTACGTCTATCTAGCTGAGGTGATGGTGCATCCGGACTTTCGGCGAAAAGGAGTGGCTACCTCCCTGGTGAACGAGGCGGAGCAGCATGCACAAGAAACGGGATCAAATCACCTGTATTGCTATATCTACGGTCCCAACGATGCGTCGAAAGCGCTGTTCGAGAAGCTGGGCTATTCGAGCATGAGAGCGCTCAAATCATGTGCATTAACGGTCTATAAAAAAGCGGCGATCGCAGAGCACTATACGATAGAACGCGTGACGAAAAGGGATATTCCTGCGGTGGTGCGTCTCATCAACGAGTATTATGCAGGGTATGCACATTTCGCACCCTACACACCTGAAGGGTTCGTATCGTATTTGAACGGGCTGCCGGGATACGGCCTGGAGCAGTTCTGGGTAGCTCACGAGAAAGAAGCGGAGGGTAAGATAGTGGCCTGCGCGGGATTATGGGATTGGTCGGTATTGGCAGAGATGTGCTATACGAACGAGCCGCGTCTGTGGAAAGTTATGCGCGCACTATTAGGATTCTTGAGTCTCTTTGGGAGAATGCCGAAGATACCTGCAGAAGGCGAGTATTTCAGGGTGTATTTCATGACTGATCACGCATTCGTACCGGAGCATGCCGATGCGATATCAGCCCTTATTAACTCGTTCAATAATTTCGTACTCGATGCTAACCGCGATTACTTCGCCGCCAATCTTGATCCAGACGACCCACTCGCTGAGGTACTCAAAAAATTCAAACCACAGATTGATCCGTGGCATATCTTTGCCAAAGCGATCGAAGGCGAAGGCGAACTGCCGGCATTCAGTCCCTTCTACGTGGATATCAGGGATTGCATTCTCTGATTTTGGTCTCAAAATTAGCCGTGAACCTCATGCAGCGAGGAGGATAAGAAGAAAGTGGTGCGGACGTATCCAAGCGGAGGGATGATAGAGGGTATATGCTATAGCCTAAAAGCAAAAAGAGAACCACAGAGGGGCTTTATCATTATTTTTAGAATTTACGGTTTTGTATTACCGGATTTATTCCTAGCGTTTGAATTATATTCTTTAGGGTGTAAATCTGGCTTCAAGGTACAAATAAACCAAAAGCGGAAGGTTTATATAATTCCTATGTTTTGGTAGAAGTTGTATAGTGTAAAAAGGGAAATAGAGTTGCAGAGCACTCAAAAAGAGAGGTAACGCAGCAATATGCTAGCATCCCAAAGCGAAGAAAAAGAGAACTGTAATGATGTAGATTGGAAAACCACGGCTTCTTTATATAGCCAAAAATTTTTATCGTATCTGGTTCTTCTAATATCTATTTTAATTATCCATCTACAAATTTTCTTTAATATTATAGATTCAGAAAAAACTCCAGACTCTTATCTAATCCTATTATTCATACTTTTTTTAAATGCCACTATTTTTATAGTCCTATTTATTTTTTGCATTCTTGTATACCGAACATCTCTTGAGTTATATGCTATTGAAATTGAGAACAAAACTATTCCTTGTATTTTTCAACTAGTACAAAAAAATATAAAAGGAGCCCGCCGATTAAATCTCTACAATACATTTACATCTTGGTTTAAACCTCAGAAAAGAGGCATAGGTATTTTATTCTTAATTGCGATTATCATTTTAATTATAAGTGACTTAGCGTTATCTTTTTTTATAGCAGCAATTCTGCTTGGGTATACGAAAGCAGTATTAGTACCGTGTTCTGCATTATTATTCTGTTAATTTTTTGGATGATGGATCCGTAAAGCGTTTAATCTCTCATTGGCTATTAAAGAATCTGAACTTCCACGACTCCATATTGCAATGCGTATGCAAAAGGGAAAGTTTATATGCTGACAGGTAGAAAATACTAAATCAAGGCATCAAATGACACTAAGATTACAAAAATTCTCCTATCGCTTTGCTGAGCAAGTGTTAAACAGCAAGCTTGCCCTCAAGCAGGAAATAGAAGCGATATTAGAGAATCCCAGTAGTGATATATCTTCTTTGTCACGTCCAAATTTCAACGAGGTGCTTAGAGATCGATTCGTTAATAAGGGGTGGATAAGTCAGCCATCCGTTTTTGAAGAACCAGCTGACCCCAGTGCACGAATGGATTTTTTAAAAGAAAGGATAGGAATTGAGGTTGGCTTTGGACATTCTTCATTTCTTGGAATAGATCTTCTGAAGTTCCAGGTCGCATCTTATTCTGGCTTAGATAAAATAGATGTGGGAGTGTATATTGTGACTACAAGAAATTTTCAGAGAATCATGGAAACCAAATTTGGGAAAAATTGGGAGGGTAGTTTAACCTACGAGAAAGTTGTCAGGTATTTACCGCATTTCAAAAGTGCAATACAGGTGCCGATCTACGTGGTAGGGATAGATTTATAAAATGCTGATCGAGCCGTAAAATATGACCCCCCAGAAGATTCCAAGAACAAGCTCAAACTCAACCTTCTCTCGTTAACGCGCAATGCCACAGTAGTGTAATAATCCTTCTAGTTATTGCTCGCCTGCCGCGATTTCCTTTGTAAGCGCGATCATCTGCTCGATCTCGTCCGGCTCCGCAAAGCCCTGGCCATGCCACCTGATTACTCCTTCAGGGTCAAGTAAAAAGACGTAGCCGAGCGATCTATCCGCCATCGCAAGGATTTGTCGATACTTCGCCGCGTTCCCGTAGTAGGTTACCACGTGATTGTGCTTCTCCTTCGGTATGCCCGCCCGCATACCCGCATCGATCGTGCTCGCCATCCATTTGAACATGCGACCCTCGATCATCGGAACTTCATACACGGTAACGTTCGGCTGCCCGCCAAAGGCGCGTTCAAATGGTACGAGCCACGAATTCAGCATCCGCTGCGCCTGCCGTCGAAACGCAATCGCAACGAGCGTCACCTGCCCCTTCGCAACGTCCGGTAAGGTAAACTCGGTACCTGCAAGCGATCGGGCCTTTATCTTCGGAAAAGGCGTTCCCAGCTCCATATCTATCAATTGGTGCGCTACCTATTTACCTGTTACTTACTGACCACTACCGAGAACGATGAACCGCACACTATTCCAGAACTAACTGGCTCAAACGCAACCTCGTTCGCTATAACTAAGGTCATAGGGGATTGGAGATGAATCTGATGAGTCTATGGGCTTTATATTCTTCTATTGAGCCGTACGTGAAGTATCTGACTAGTAATCGTCATCGTTGCGTTTTTCGCAATCAG
>CAYNTR010000071.1:0-11224 GCA_964400255.1 uncultured Halobacteria archaeon | reverse complement strand
AGTGGATATAGTCCACAGCATCACATTTTGGCGGATTCATCGGCATCTGATTCTCTTGTCGTTCATTTTGGTTTTGAAGTATAGTAATAACCCCGAACAGCTAAATACTTAACTGCGTAAGTCCTAAAAAAATCAAAAATTTAAAAATAATCCCCTCCAAAGTGGTACCCCAGAAATCCATGATGTATACAGCTATGCCTATATGCTGTATACTGCTCAGTATGGTTCAATGATAGATGGACCCTTTATAAAGGATTGTGACTTTGCTTTTTACAGAAGTGCGTTTGTAGACAAGTCAAGTGAAAAAATGAACCCCTGTTAGTGATTGAAACATCAAACCACTCTTCTCAAATACCTTTAATATACACAGCCCGTGTATCCAAAAATCCATCTTCAGTACTATTCATCTCAATAACCTAAATTTTAAAAATCCGTAGGCATTTTCTATTAAGGGCATATTTAAATTCAAAAACGCCTATTCCTTACATATGCGCCGATGCTATTATTGCAAGAGGTGGTTTAATTCGAGATAAATTAATTCATAATTTTTCATAATTTTTGTGTTATATTCTCAAATAGTCTAATAATTCTCGTTGAGTATGCAACTAATAAGATGGACAATGAATGGTTAAGATCATATTTTTTCTTAATTATTACTATAATTTCTCAAATATTCCTTTAAATAACGTTTCTAAACCTTCAACTAGGAGGTAACTAAAAAGGCAAGATGGAAGAAGCGGAAAGAGAATTGTTGGCGGGAGTCCACAATGGAAACCGGTACATTGATAGGGGTGATACCAGTCAAAAATGTTAGACAGTGGAGATACGGCATGGATACTCGTATCGACTGCTCTGGTCATGTTAATGACTCCAGGTGTCGGGCTATTCTACGGTGGGATGGTTCGTAAGAAAAGTGTCGTGTCAATGCTTTCCCTCTCGTTTGTAGCGCTGGCATTGATCAGTATTCAATGGGTTCTCGTGGGATACAGCCTGTCCTTCGGCTCTGACGTAGCGGGATTTATAGGTAACCTTGGTTTTCTTGGTTTACGAAATGTGGGCATGGACTGCGAAAATTTGACGATTCCACACTTAGCATTCATGACCTTCCAACTCGCTTTTGCGGTGGTGACGCTTGCGATTCTCACCAGCACAATGGCTGAACGAGTGAAGATGAACGCATTCATTGTCTTTGGGTTGCTTTGGACGACGCTCATTTACGATCCGCTCGCTCATTGGATTTGGGGTGGCGGATGGCTTGCTGAACTTGGCGCGTTAGATTTCGCGGGAGGCACGGTGGTACACATTAGTTCGGGTTTCTCGGCTTTGGCCCTCGCACTGGTCATTGGGAAAAGACGTGGATTTGGAGAGGAGCAGATGGGGCCTCATAGCATCCCGATGGCGCTTCTTGGAGCGGCCTTACTCTGGTTCGGGTGGTTCGGCTTTAACGGAGGTAGTGCCTTAGCTGCAAACGGACTCGCAGCCAACGCATTCGTAGTCACAAACACGTCGGCTGCGGCAGGGGCCCTCGGCTGGATGGCAGCAAACTGGATGCACGGAAAACCAAGCTCATTGGGTGTGGTGAGTGGCGCTATCGCCGGACTCGTTGCAATTACACCTGCAGCGGGATTTGTTACTCCCATGTCCGCGATAGCGATCGGACTGGTCGCAGGGGTAGTGTGCTACAGGGCAATGCTCTTCAGAATAAGAATGAGGCTCGACGAGAGCCTTGATGCATGGGCAATACATGGTATTGGTGGGCTCTGGGGTGCACTAGCCACGGGAATATTTGCAACTGAAGTAGTCGGTGGATACTCGGGTTTACTCTACGGAAATGCGGGCCAATTCATGGTTCAGATAATCGGTGCCGGAGCCGCAATACTCTATTCGTTCGGACTTGCGTTTTTACTCGCCAAACTCGTTGACATCACGATCGGGTTGCGTGTGACTGCGGAGGAAGAATATGTAGGTGTGGATCTCTCACAGCATGGAGAAAGAGCCTACAGTGGCTGAAATAATAAAATGAATGGAGGAAAAGAGCATGAAGAAAATCGAAGCAATAATTCGACCTGAACGGCTCGAACAGGTTAAAGTGGCCTTGGAAGAGCACGGGCAAATTGCCATGACCATAACCGAGGTAACAGGAAGAGGGGAGCAAAAGGGCATCGCATTACAGTTCAGGGGACGACGCATGGAGGTCGATACACTACCGAAGGTCAAAATTGAAACAGTTGTTGGGGACGAGTTAGTCGAGTCGTTAATCAAGGCGATAACAAGCGCAGCGAAAACAGGCAAATTCGGTGATGGCAAGATATTTGTGTCATCACTGGAGAATGTAATACGAGTGCGAACAGAAGAGCGGTTGAGCTGAGGCTTTGTAGTAGTATCCCCTCTTTAAATTTTTTGTGTGACAAAGCTCTAAGTTTGTACGAACACGAACGGAGCGGTAATGCCAAAAGACAAAGACATTGAGAAGGTGCTGGTAATCGGTTCGGGCCCGATACAGATCGGACAAGCCGCCGAATTCGATTTTTCCGGCTCACAAGCCTGTCGAGCACTACGAGAAGAGGGCGTGCAGGTGGTGCTCGTTAATTCCAATCCCGCGACGATCATGACCGATTTCGAGATGGCAGATGTGATCTACATCGAGCCGCTGGTGACCGATGTAGTTGCGAAGATTATCGAAAAGGAGCGTCCTGACGGTATCGTTGCGGGTTTGGGTGGGCAAACAGCATTGAACCTTACCGCAGAGCTTGCAGAGGCCGGAATATTGGCTAGATACAACGTTCGACTGCTGGGCACGCCGTTAGAAGCAATTTATAACGCGGAAGATCGAGAGCGATTCAAGCAGACGATGCAACGCATCAAGGAGCCAATACCCAGAGGCTACACTGTCACTTCGTTAGACGAGGTGGAGAGCATTGCGGCCAAACTCGGTCTGCCACTCATAATTCGACCGTCTTACACCTTAGGGGGCACCGGAGGCGGGATCGCGAGGACGATGGACGAACTTCGAAAGATCGCCTCGTACGGACTCCAGGTTTCACGAATACATAAGGTTCTCTTAGAAGAGAGCGTGCTGGGCTGGAAGGAGATCGAATACGAGGTGATGCGAGATGCAAAGGATACCTGCATCACGATCTGTAACATGGAAAATTTTGACCCTATTGGTATTCACACGGGGGAATCAATCGTGGTTACCCCCTCCCAGACTTTATCTGATGAAGACCATCAGATGTTGCGGTCCGCGGCAATCAAAATCATTCGAGCACTGAAGGTTGAAGGGGGCTGCAATATCCAGTTTGCACTGAAGGATGGTGAATACAGGGTAATCGAAGTGAATCCCCGTGTGTCCCGATCGTCGGCGCTCGCTTCAAAAGCTACGGGCTATCCCATCGCACGGGTAGCAGCAAAGATAGCGATTGGTCTTCAGCTTGATGAGATAAGGAACGACGTTACGAAAGAGACGCCTGCGTCCTTCGAGCCGGCTATCGATTATGTGGTGGTGAAGATTCCGCGATGGCCGTTCGATAAATTTCCTTCGGCAGATAGAACCCTGACAACATCGATGAAAAGCACAGGCGAAGTCATGGCAATCGGAAGAACCTTTGAAGAAGCGCTACAAAAAGCGCTTCGCTCACTCGATGTTGACAAAAGTTTTGGATTAGGCTGTGATGAATGGTCTGAAACAGAATTGCGGCATCTGATAGAAACGCCAACGGATGATCGGATATTCGCGATCTACGAGGCACTGAAAAGAGGTTTCCGCATTGAAGATATTGCTAAGCTGAGCGATATCGATCCATTCTTCATCAAAAAGATCGAGAAGATCGTGCGGTTCGAAGGGAGCCTAAAGGACAAACTTAGTGAAAATCTGCGTACTGCGAAGAGGATAGGCTTTACCGATGAACAGATTGCACAAATAGCGGGTAAAACCAGAGAGGAGATAAACGACCTCAGGAAGGAAAAAGGCATCATTCCCACGTACAAGATGGTCGACACGTGTGCCGCGGAATTCGAGGCAAAAACGCCGTACTTCTATTCGTCCTATGAACATGAGTGCGAACTGAAGCCCTCAAGACGAAGAAAAGTGCTGATTATCGGTGCAGGCCCGATCAGGATTGGTCAGGGAATCGAGTTCGATTACTGCACGGTCCACGCAGTGAAGGCTTTGAAGGAGGAGGGAATTGAGGCACATATCATTAACAATAACCCGGAGACCGTCTCTACGGACTATGATACCTCGGATAAGCTCTTCTTCGAGCCCTTAACGCTTGAAGACGTGATGAACGTAATCGAGAAAGAGCGGTATGAGGGTGTAATGGTGCAATTCGGGGGGCAGACGTCGGTCAACTTAGCCGTTCCGCTGAAACGAGAACTGGATCGGATACAGGCACAAACGGTTGTTATGGGAACTGATCCTGAGCATATCGATATTGCTGAAGATCGGGAACGATTCAGCAAGTTCCTCCTCCAATTGGGCATTCCCCAGGCTGAGAGTGGCTATGCAACCTCTTTGGAAGCGGCAAAGTTAGAAGCAGCGCGCATAGGGTTTTCTGTGCTCGTGCGCCCTTCGTACGTTCTGGGCGGACGAGCAATGCAGATTGTGCATGATGAAGAGGAACTGACTCGCTACATGCGTGAAGCTGTTCGTGTCTCAAAGGAAAAGCCAGTGCTCATCGATAAATTCCTCGAGAAATCAACTGAAATTGATGTTGATGCTGTATGCGATGGTGGTGAGGTACTGATCGGAGCGATCATGGAGCATATAGAGGAGGCTGGTGTCCATTCCGGCGATTCCACGTGCGTCATTCCGCCTCAATCTTTGTCTGAGGAAACAATTGGAACAATACGCGACTATGTGACGCGGATAGCGTTGTCATTGCAAATCAGAGGATTGCTCAATATTCAGATGGCAGTGAAAGAGGGTGTCGTGTACGTCCTGGAAGTGAATCCACGATCGAGTAGGACGATACCCTTTGTGGCAAAAGCAACAGGCATACCGCTCGCTAAGCTCGCCGCAAAAGTGATGCTCGGGCATAAATTGCGCGATTTCGAGATAAAAGAACGAGCATATGAGCACGTAGCTGTCAAAGAAGTAGTGCTGCCATTTGCGAAATTTCCAGGAGTGGATATCATTCTCGGCCCTGAGATGAAGAGCACGGGCGAGGTGATGGGAATCGATAACGAATTTGCACGGGCATTTTTCAAAGCGGAACTTGCTGCTACTAATCCTTTACCATCGGGAGGGAACGGCACGATCTTTATTTCGGTCTGTGATGATGACAAAGAGGGGATTGTGGCAGTTGCAGAAAAGTTAAGGGACGCGGGACTTTCGATTGTAGGCACCGCGGGCACGGTGGAGTATCTCGAAGCACACGGGATCGCAGCGGGCAAATTGAAGAAGATACAGCACGGCTCACCGAACGTCGTGGAGATGATGCATGCGGGAGCAATCAACCTGGTAATAAATACACCGACCAATAAGCAGTCCTACAAGGACGGTTACCTGATTCGAAGGAGCTGTATCGACCTAGGGATTCCGTATATTACCACGATGCAGGCTGCGAAGGCAGCCGCATCTGCTATCCGTAGCCTGAAAGAGAGCGGTGGAAAGATCGAAGTGAAGTCAATAAATGAATATTTCGCAGACTAAAATGAAAGCAATTCTGGCACTGGAAGACGGAACGGTAGTTGAAGGAGAAGGGTTTGGCGCAGAGGGAACTGCGATCGGCGAACTCGTGTTCGCAACGCCATTTACGGGCTACGAAGAAGCGCTGACGGACCCATCGTACAAGGGCCAGATTTTGATGCTCACCTATCCGCTCATCGGAAACTACGGTGTGAGTGGTGCAAAATTCCAATCAGACGGGATAAAGGTGGAGGGCTTTGTCGTACGGGAAAAATGCGATTTCCCCTCACATTATAAGAGCACGAGGAGTATAGACGAATTCCTGAGAGAAGAGAGCGTGCCAGGGATGAGCGAGATTGATACCAGAATGCTAACGAGAAAGACGCGGCAATACGGCACGATGAAAGCATGTTTGCACGTTGGAGGCACGAAAGAGGAGGAAGAGGTTTTAGAACTCGCGAGCAATCAACCTGATATTTCAGAGCTGGATCTGATCGAGCAGGTAACCTGTAAGAGCCCGTACCGGATACCAGGGGAAGTAGGAGGGAAAAGAATCGCGGTACTTGATTTGGGTATCAAGAGAAACATATTAAGAAACTTAGCCAAACGGAATTGGGACATTTTCGTGTTCCCAGCCAACGCTCAGGAATCGGAAATAAGATATTCGGAGCCCGATGCGCTGCTGCTCTCAAATGGTCCGGGCGATCCAAAGCGCGGAAACAATGCGATGCGTATCGTTAAAAATCTCGTGGGTGAGATTCCGGTTTTCGGGATTTGCCTCGGTCTCCAGATTATCGGGCTCGCACTCGGCTGTGATACGTATAAATTGAAGTTTGGGCATCGAGGTGCGAACCAGCCGGTGAAAGACCTCCAAAGTGGGCGCGTGTATATCACCGCGCAGAATCATGGGTTCGCCGTTGATGCAGAATCAATGGAAGGCATAGTAACGCTGACACAGATAAACGCGAATGATCATACGGTAGAAGGTTTTGAGAGTTCGCATCTGGGTATCAAATGCGTCCAATATCATCCGGAGGCGAGTCCTGGGCCGTGGGATACTGAGGAGATATTCTTTGGAGAACTGGCAAATTATACAAAGTAGAGCACATTGAATAATCAACTAGGAGACGATGAGAAAGTACGAACGATGACCACGAAGATCGGTGTCATTGCGATACAGGGGAATGTCTCGGAGCACGTTACTGCGCTGGAGAAGACCTTAGCTGAGCGAGGAGAGAACGGTGAAGTAGTAACGATAAAACATTGCGGGATTGTTGAGTCGTGCGACGCGCTCGTGATTCCTGGTGGAGAAAGCACCACAATCGGCAGGCTCATGCAGCGCGAAAACATATTTACTGAAATACTGACGGCACGGGAGAAAAACGAGCTCCCGATATTAGGCACCTGTGCGGGACTCATATTGCTTGCGAAAGAGGGAGATGAAGAAGTTGCAAAGACGGGTCAGCCACTGCTCGGATTAATGGACATAAAAGTAAAGCGAAACGCATTTGGCAGGCAGCGTGAGTCGTTTGAGGTATTGCTCTCGATGAGCATCTTTAACGAGCCGTTTCCGGCAGTCTTCATTCGAGCACCTGCGATAACTCATGCGGCAGAACATGTGGACGTATTAGCAACCTTGGATGAGCACGTTGTAGCAGCTCAACAGGGAACTATACTTGCGCTTTCGTTTCATCCTGAACTCACGAACGATAAGAGGATCCATCACTATTTCCTTGACCTGATATAATACCGCCACGAATAATTGAAGCATAGTAGCTTAATTATTATTTTTTTCCTGCACTATACAACTTTAACTTTTGCCTTCACTTAGCATTTTTCTTCTTATTGGTGCTCCTATCTTAGTATTGACGCGTCAGGTTTATTACTGAATATTAAACTTTTACCTCAATTAGAACAGAAAAGAGCAATTTAAATTATGCCAGCAAATTCATAATTTTTCATATTTATTGTGCGGATTTCTCAAATAGTTTAACAAACCCTCCTTGATTATAGGTATTTAAGTTACTACTAACGGGGAGCTGTGGAAGAAGTGTACAGATATTATACTGAGTTACCGAAGATACGACTTCCTGAAGGGAAGGGAGTTGAAGACATCCATATTAGTGACTCGACCATACGAGAAGGTGCGCAGATGCCTGGTATAACCATGCGTAAAGAGCATAAAGTGAAGATCTATGAGTATTTACACCAGATAGGGATAGAAAAGATCGAATCGTTTTTGTTCAATGAGAGCGATCGAAAAGCAGTGAAAGAGATTCTTAACCTGGGGTATGATAAACCGGAGCTTACAGGCTGGGCACGGGCAAATCCGAGGGACATAGACCTTGTTCTCGACGCGGATGGCATCGAGGAAACGGGCATACTTATGTCAGTTTCAGATGCGCACATCTTTGATAAGCTCGGGTTGAAGAGCAGAGAAGAAGCGGCAGAGAAATATCTTGATGCCTTTGAGTATGCGTTAGACCATGGGCTCAGGGTACGATGCCACTTAGAAGACATTACGAGGGCGGATATGGACGGATTTGTGCTGCCGCTCGTTTCCGCGATGATTGAACGTGCACCTGAGACGATTATGCGAATCTGCGATACGTTAAACTTCGGCATTCCCTTTCTCTCTGAGTTCCCGTACAGCGTGCCGAGAATAATAGAAGAATTGAAGGAGAGAGGTGTTCGAAATATAGAGACCCATGTCCATGACGATTTTGGGCTTGGCGTCGCAGTCTCACTTGCGGGATTCTGGTATGGCGCGAACTGGGCTAATTTGACGTTTTTGGGCATGGGTGAGCGCGCAGGGGTGGGAGAACTGGAGAAAGTAGTGGTGTTCCTGGAACAACGTGTGGAACATTTCCATCGATATAACTTAGAGTGTCTTGCGGAATTTGCCACGTATATCGAACAGAACGTTGGATTACGAGTTCCGGATAATAAAGCGGTCGTTGGGAGGAACGTATTTGCCCATGAGAGCGGGATACATACTGCAGGCGTGATAAAGAATCCCTTTATCTACGAGCCATACCCGCCCGAACTTGTGGGTGCGAGGAGGAAGCTGATAATAGGCGCGACCTCGGGAAGCGAAGTGATCCGTCATAAGGTCGAGGAGATCTTACGTGCACGCAGCATGTGGGGCTGCGCCACTGAAAGGCCTGGCCCGAAGATAGAAAAGGAAGATCCGCGGCTCAAAGTGATACAAGCGGAGATACGAAGGCAGTATGAAGCGGATAGAATTTCGTGCATATCTGATGAGGAATTGGGCGATTATGTGGCGCGGTATTTCTGCGCTGTTACCTGATCCGTTCCAAAATTCAATAAATAGTCCCGATAGCTTTATTCATTGATAGTTTGCGCTTTCTTGGTCTCATTGTAAAATGGCGAAGAAGATAATGGTTCAAGGAACGGGATCTGGCGTAGGAAAGAGTATAATCGTAGCTGCGCTCTGCCGCATATTCACGCAAGACGGCTATGAGGTCGCACCGTTTAAATCGCAGAATATGGCACTTAATTCGTACGTCACCGCAGACGGCCTTGAAATAGGAAGGGCGCAGGCATTCCAGGCTTTCGCTGCTCGTAAAGAGCCGAGAGTAGAGATGAACCCCATTTTGTTGAAACCGACAGGTGACACGAGCGCTCAGGTCATCGTGCGCGGCAGGCCGATAGGCAATATGACCGCTAAGGAGTACCACGCTTACAAGCCCAACGCATTGAACCTCATAAAGGAGTGCTTTGAGAAGCTCGATCGCGAGAACGAGATCGTGGTGATCGAAGGTGCAGGAAGCCCGGCAGAGGTAAATCTCCGTGAAAACGACATTGTGAACATGAGCATAGCAAAACTGCTGGATGCGCCCGTGCTGCTCCTCGGCGATATAGACAAAGGCGGTGTATTTGCCTCGATTGTGGGCACACTCGAATTGCTGGAAGAAGATGAGAAAGAGCTGCTGAAGGGTTTTTTGATTAACAAGTTCCGCGGTGACATAGAGATACTCAAGCCGGGGCTGGAGTTCCTTGAGAAAAGAACCACTAAGCCCGTGATAGGCGTTATACCTTATTTCCACGATATAAAAATACAGGAAGAGGACTCTGTATCGTTATCATACAAAACGGGGCGGATAAAGGGAGAGGGGACAGGAGCAGAAGGCGAAATAACGATAGAAGTCGTCCAGCTGCCCCGGATATCAAATTTTACCGATTTTGATGCGTTAGAAGCGGAGAATGGCGTTTTGCTTCGGTATGTGGGTGAAGGCGATAAACTGGGCGAACCCGATGTGATAATCATCCCGGGCTCGAAGAATACGATAGGTGACCTGTTGTACCTTAAAGAGCGTGGATACGCATCGGGGATCGTGGAGCGGGCGAGAACCGGCAAGTGCGTTGTTTTCGGCATCTGTGGCGGGTACCAGATGCTTTGCGAGTCTTTACTAGACCCGGAGGGTGTGGAATCAACGCTTCGAGAGCTCGAGGGACTTGGCCTGCTGCCCGCTCGAACAACCTTCGAGAGCCATGACCTGAAAATGACGAACCAGGTGCGTGCGATAGCGGATTTAGCGTTTTACCAAGGAGAAATCGCGGGCTATGAAATACACATGGGCAGGACATATTTCGCGGAAGACACTGTAAAACCAGCATTTACGATCGTTGAGCGTTCCGGGACGGAGGTGATGGACGAGAGCGGCGGCGCTGCTTTTGGTAACGTTATAGGGACGTATATTCACGGTATTTTTGATAACGATGACTTCAGGCAAGCGTTTCTCGATCATATACGGGTGAAAAAAGGATTCTCGCCCTCAGGCACAACAGACAAAAGCAACGGTGAAAACAAGGGCGGGATAAAGTGGGATAGGGAATACAATAAATTAGCAGACCTTGTGCGAAGCAATGTTGATATGAACAGGCTCTATGAAATTGTAAAGGGTATATGAAAAGGAAAGGCTTAATAGGGCTGGTATATAGTGGCGTTTAAAGAGAATGGTTTGATTGAACCCATTGAATATGAAATTGAGATCGATTGGGATGGGCTGATTGTTGTGAAGCGAAGAGATAAGATTTATGAACTCAGCGATTTAATCTTGCATGAACTTCGTCCTTAACTTCGCAAAATCCTTTATATCCATGTCGAGACCCACCCATCCGTCCGAAAATCTTCTCAAATTCCGGTTTTACCCAAAGATAATATTACAAAAGTTGATTAAGCATAAATCAGCGCCTGCTCCTTCCAAACAAAGTTCTATCGTGGTCTGAGCTTGGATTTAATACTAAATTTTAAAGTCCTACCTATTCCACTTATTCCCCATATGGGGGGCTATATCTGATAACTGAGAAAAATATATAAGGATGGGCGAATAATGAACATCTACAATAAGGAAGATATGGAAAATAGGGGAGATGACAAAATATTCCCTCGTTCAGAGCCGTATTGAAACTTTCACAAGAAGTGATGGAAAAAGGATCATGCTTCTTCCCGAGCCTTATTGTCCATTGTGTGCAAGTCTCATTAATCCTGATGAAAACTACAATTTATGTTTTGAATGTTACAGTGGTAAATCGGTAATGTCCGACAAACCGTGACTTTTATAAACACCC
>CAYNTR010000070.1:0-11313 GCA_964400255.1 uncultured Halobacteria archaeon | reverse complement strand
AGATTTTAAAAAGTAGTGTTGGTGGCGGATAACGCCCTAATTGTTGGACAGCCTCGTAACTCTCTAAAAATATCTTTCACTCCTTCTACAGCGCGAATTGGTGTATCTATCAATCCTTCCTTGGCAGCTTTAGTCCCAATATCTATTAGCCCCTCAATAGCTACTTCGGATGGCTCTAACAACGGACTCGTTAATCGATTTTTGGCAGCCTCAACTCCAATATTTTCCAATCCCTTAGCTGCTAATAGTGGTGCTATTTTAAATCCCCTCACAACGCTTTCAACTCCAATAACACTTAAATCTATCTACAACCAGATAAGTTTCATAGCCTAATCCCTTCTCAGCACATTCTTTGCCGATTTGTGATAGGGAGCTTATTATATTCTCTACCGTATTTTCAGGAGTCTCCGTAACCGCTCTTTCACCAATCTCCGTTAACTCTTCTACAGCAACACTTATATTCTCTTTATATAGCGTATTAACACCAAACTTATACTTCAACACCCAATTAATGCCTTTTAAAAATGGCATTAGTGAAAAGACGCAGAAAATTGCAACTACAATTGATAAATTTACACCCTGCTCCCAAAAGCCCCACTTAAGTATAAGAAGTGGCGTAACAACCCCAATTCCAAAAACAATCATTAAAATGATGGTTTCATATCTAAATATAAACTTATCCATCGCAGTATATCTTCTCGTCATCTGAGCTACTACCAACGTAATCGTAAACACCAAAGCAAGTATAGCAGCCAAGCCTTGAGAGATTGCACTTAATATGTATCTTGCATTATCTTGATCCGTGCTTGGATGGAGATAATATAAGAACAATCCGAACGCGATGGTTGCAAATACACAATACAGCCACCAATTATATCTTTTCCATTTATATCTCATTTCACTCTTCTTCCACAATTCTTATCTCCTCCTCCGTCAGCCCGTACAACTCATAAACCACTTGGTCAATCTGCGCATCGACAATCTTTATCTGCCGCTCGTAAAGCTCTTTATCGCGCTCCATTCTCGCTTCCTGTTTTTTTCTATGTAGTTCGAGCATGTTCTCAACGAGAGAAACGAGTTTATCGTGCTGCGCTTTTTCGGTTGGATCGTCAAAGTTGATAGTGCGGATTGGAAGGGATGCAAGTTCATCACGTTGAACATGTAGTGTTGGGAAAGACGTTTCATAGTAGTATTTCATCAGACGTGAATTAAGTAAACCAAGGAGAAACTTCAACTTCTGCGCATTTCTATCTGCATCCAACACCACAAGCACATCTTTGACATAATAGAGTTCGTCATCGAATGTACCCTGAAGTGCATTCCCTGTGTCTCTGATCAAGACTTTCGGTTGCTCAAAACGGTCAGCAGTTCCGGGTCTGGCAGTTTTCCGATGAACTCTCATCTTAGTAGGAACATACCAAACAAACTCACCGTCAAATGTGAAGAAGTACCTATGGATATCTTTACCGCGAAGCAGCGGTTTATGGTCTACAGTCTCCTGTGAATGAGATAAAAACACCGAATCGTCGCCTGTCTTCAATCCAAAAGATAGTTTGAATGCCTTACCGAGTTCTATTCCATGCTGTCGAATTTTTTGCTTTATTCTATCTTGAATTTCATCAATTGACATATCGAAGATGAGCTTGTATGTTCTCCTAAAAGCATCCTGATGCAACTCCTTGAATTTCAATTGGTCTAAGTCAACTGCTTTATCCGTGGTGGCTACTACAAATACATTATCCGGTCTCATCATTTTTGAAAGCAGTAATACCGTGGTCTTGACAGTTGCACGATCAAAGACATTGTATGTGAATTCAATTATTTTTCGTAGCGAGGTTGTATTAAGCAAGAAAGCCCGTAGATTTTCAAAACTATCTAACCGCATCCATCCATTTGAGACGATAAAACCAAACCCACCCTCAGGTCTGAGCAGAGAAATACCACGTTCAATAAAACAACAATATAGGTCTGATTTCTTGACAAAACTTGTGTAATGTTGCCAGAAGTACTCCTTCACTTGAGGCTCTAATCTGTGTGGTCTGACATACGGCGGATTCCCAATAACGCAATCAAATCCACCGCATTTCATAATTTCTCCAAACCCTTTCACGTCGTCATGCCAATCGAAGACGTTGATTCGCCGCATCTCGTCCTCATCAAAAAGCGTTGTCTGCTGCGTATCGTAAAAATCCGGCCCAATTAACGAATTGCCGCACTTAATATTATCATCAAGATTTGGCAGCACGCCCTCGAGCCCCAATTTCACCTGTTGATCGATGCTCTCCCTGCTTTCATGCTCAAGCACCTTCAAAAGCAGACTCAATTTCGTCACCTCCACCGCCTGCTGGTCAATGTCAACGCCAAAGATATTGTTCAAAAGAATCCGCTTCTTCTCTGCCGTCGTTAAATACCACTCGTTCTCGCGAACCTGAAAGACCGCGTTCTTGTGCTTCTTCGGATTGTGGTTCGTATACCAATCCAGGTGATACTTCAGCAAAGAGGTGTATGCACCTATAAGAAAACTCCCAGAACCGCATGCAGGGTCCAGTATCTTCATTTCTGCAATCTCGTCCGGCGTCTTCCCCTTTATCAGTTTACCAACCGTGTTCTTGACAATATACTCAACGATATACTGAGGGGTATAATACACACCGCCCGCTTTTTTAACCTCCGGCTTCGTCTCCACCTTTGCTTGATGCCCTGCGGTCAGCCTGATGACCTTACCCAAAAACTGCTCGTACACATTCCCCAGAATTTCTACCCCGAGCACCGAAAATTCGTACGGGGATTTCGGATAATATTGATTCCGAATAATCGTTTTCAAGACCCTGTCATCAATCTTCAACGTAGCTGTTATCCTATCAGCCTCAAAATCAAATATACCGCTGTTGTATTTCGATTCCGCGAGTTTAAAATGGTTCAGCAAGTGCGTGTAAACGTCGGTGGATTCAGCTTTCGTTTGTAACTGCCCATAAGGTTCGATTCCACGATCTTCACAAATCCGCAAGAAGATAATCCTGTCTAACAACTTCTGCACCGCATAGTTCTGCCCTTTTTCAATCCCAGCATGATCGCTTTAAAAAGGGAAAACTGCCTTTCGGACGAAGAAAACCGAAAAGCTTTTAGCGATATTTCCCTTTTTTAATATCATTAATTCGCTGTGTTATCCAATCATCATCAGGAGAAAATTTAATCCAAGGCCAATTCACTTTATCAATTGTTGGTGCTTCAAATCTTTCTTCCTTCCTTCCATCTAATGGCGTAACATCATCGTATCCGCGGGATTCTCTTTTGATATATCCTTTTACCTTATTAAGAGCACCATCCAAAGACTTTTCAGAATTAGTAATTGGCCAGAAAAAATCTGTAAAATTTTGAAGGCTTTTCCACCTTTGTGCTACTGTGCTAACTCTAGGCATTGGGAACTTATTTTTAGAAATAACTGCTCGAAACTTATTATCTGGTGTTTTATATACGTGACAAACAAACACTATGAACTCGTTGGTTGTAGAATTCTTTGCACGGGACTCTGCTACATAAACACAATTGAAAAGCGTTGATTCAATATGCTTACGTATGGATATTAGTCTAGGCTGGAGTGCTATTATGATGCGAAACGCATCTTCTATGTCTTTTTCGGCATTTGCCTGTTGTAATCCCCAACTACTTCCCCCACACATAAGTGTATTTGCTGACATCAATTTAGCATGTACTAGATAATCCCGCGTGTAGATGAGCTTTTTTAAATATTTTTTATCTTGGCTATTGAGTAATTTCGTATCTACACCATCTACATTTTTTAGAATTATTTTTTCGGAAAGAAAATCCATCCGCTCAATGAGATTCCCTCTCATTGAACTACGGATAAACTCATGCAGATCATTCGTACTATATGAGTATTCTGTTGAAATTCCTGCCCGCGATGCAAAAATAATTGTTGCAAAATTCATGAATAGTAAACTCTCAAGATGCATGTGAAGGAAAACAAAGGGCAGAAAATAAGCAAACTCTTTCATAGGCCCTCGCTGTTCGAAAGACTCGACTGCTAAATCCATGTAGGTGAATGGCGGGATAAATGGCCGTCGAAATTTGAGTTCCCCCAAAAGCCCTTCTTCGTTACTCATAGCTCATTGGATTGCGAAGCGCGATGTTTTTAGCCAGCAGTTCAGCCAGTTCTCTATCTCCTTTAAAAATTCGCTATCCACTTCCGCAGTGCCCTTCTTGCCCTTAGTGGATTGTGCGTACCTGTCAAAGCTTCCTTTGAGTATCGCTTCTTTTGAAAAGACATCGTAGATCTCATCAAATCTATCGAGATATTCGTTAAAGGGAATGTACTTAATTCTTGCTACGTCTGGTTTGTCCGTTGGCTTAGGTTTGATCTGGCAGTCGAAGACCGAGAACTCCTCGAAATCCGTTACGACCGACAATGGCAGTTTCGCGCTCCACGCGTACCGTCTCAGTTGGTATGATGGGCTAACGTCTTCTTTTATGTTCACCGCCGGCTTCTTCGCTTCTACAAAGAACTTCCGTTGACCGCCAATCCTGAAACTGTAATCCGGTGCTCTGGTTGAACGCCCCACTTTTATTACGTCCTCGTGAACAACCTCCTTGTACTGCTCGGCATAGCCTTCCTTATTGCCAACGTCCCAGCCCAGCGCTTCAAAGAGGGGGTCAATGAATTCGCGTCGTACCTGTGTCTCATTATACGTTGATCTCTTATAAACGTCAATATTATCTCGGAATCGTTCAACGAGTTTTCTTATCTCATGTCTTGCTTCTTCTTTGGTGTAACTCATTTACTCTCTTCAAAAATCCCTAGTATCGTCCATAGTAATAAATTTTTCTCATAATTTCCATATGTTACATTTGTGCAGTTATAATTCAGACAACGTTGAGCACAAAGTGGTACTATACCGTTTTTACTTTCACTTTTGTGTAAGCGTGCTATACTATACTATTAACATAGAGACGCCTGAGCGAAAAGGTATCCATTTTGAAAGCACATGATTGAACCAAACGACTCATATTTCCCGTTCGCATCGGTACGCGCAGGCCAGCGTGAGTTCATGGACGATGTACGGGATGCGGTAGAGTCCGAGAACATCCTTATCGCGCACGCACCGACCGGAATCGGGAAGACCGTTGCGGCACTCGTGCCTGCCTTACAATACGCACTGGAGATCGGGAAAACGGTCTTTTTCCTCACGTCCAAACGCAGCCAGCACAAAATCGCGATTGATACGCTCAGGTTGATCAAACAGTATGCGAACCTCAATTTCGTCGCCGTTGACGTCACGTCGAAGCAATCCATGTGCCCGCGAGCGACCGCGCTCTATCGCGAGTTTTATTCGTTATTCAACGAGTTCTGCAGGTCGGAGCAGAAGACTAAACGATGCCGGTATTTCTTGAAAACCGATGAGGAAGCGCTGCGGCGAATAAGCGATGAGATACTGCACGTCGAGGAGTTAATCCGCTGGTGCACCGATAGGGGCGTATGCCCGCATAGAGCGGCACTGGAGGTCGCGGAACGTGCTCATGTGGTCGTCTGCGACTACAACTACCTCTTTGCGCCAGACATCGCGGAGAGGGTACTGGAGAAGCTGGAAACAGGATTGGACGACCTCATTCTCATCGTTGACGAAGCACATAACCTGCCTGATCGTATACGCAACAATCTCAGCAACACCTTACGTCTGAGCACGATCACAAGTGCCGCGCGTGAAATCAAGTACATCGACCGCGAGATGTACGGCAATCTCATGGAATTGGAGAAGATCTTCACGAAATTGGCGATGACCGCAGTTCAAACCAGAGAGCTGGAGATACCGGTGGAACGGCATGTGCTACTCGACGAGATGGAGCGGGTGCTGCGACGGCGGATAGAGGTAATAAGCTATGATGAGTTCGTCGATACGCTGCAGAGCATTGCCGAAGATCTCGATACCTCCGGGGAAGCGGTCTCTTCAGAGAGCACGAACGATGCTCTCTCTGCGGAGGAGAGGCGTCTTCTCCAAAGCCTTAAAAAGGACCGGTATTCCATGACGGCAACGGCACGAAGCTCAAAGTACAGCAAAGAGAAAGAGGCGGCGCAACGACATATCCTCAACCTGGCCGAGTTCCTGGACGGCTGGCGAACACGCGAGCAATGTGTACGGATATTTTCACTCACGCAGCGTGAGAATCCAACGCTTTACTTCAAACTGCTCGATCCCGCGGTGATCAGCGCGCCAATATTCGCGGCTGCACATTCGACCATCATGATGAGCGGGACGTTATGCCCCACGGAGATGTATGCCGAAGTGCTTGGCGCTACCCCGCAGCGAATCAGAGGAAAAGAGATAGTGCTGCGGCAGTACAACTCACCGTTTCCAGAGGAGAACCGGGCGATAGTGGTTACCAAGGGCCTGACCACGAAATATACGAGACGGGGCGAAGAGATGTACCGGAAGGTTGCCGAAAAGATTGGTGACGTGGCTCACTACGTAAAAGGGGGCATGGCAGTCTTCTTCCCGTCGTATGAGCTGCTCAATAACATCGCTGCGTATTTACCGGATCCTGTAAGGAGACGGACGATAGTGGAGCGCCGGGAGATGAATAAGGAGGAGAAGAATAGCTTATATGAACTTTTACGGGATGCCGCGGATGGCATTTTGCTGGCCGTGCAGGGCGGTTCGTTCTCCGAAGGCGTGGATTATGAATCGAATACGCTCAAGGCAATTGTCGTTGTCGGCTTACCATTAAGTCCGCCAACGTTAGAGGTAAAAACAATCGAGGGCTATTATGCCGGCAAATACGGCCCGGAAAAGGGTAGACTTTATGGGTATCTCTACCCCGCGATTACCAAGGTGCTGCAAGCAGCTGGCCGCGGGATACGAAGCGAGCAGGACCGATGTATTATTGTGCTCATGGATTACCGATTCGCCCAATTCCCCTATAAAAACTGCCTCCCTACCGATTACAAAGTAACCCTTACCGATAGGGCTGAAATACTCTGCCGAAATTTCTTTTTGACCTGAAACGCGCTAATTCTATGTTTCGTTCTCCGATGAGTTGTTGGATGAGCTAGATAATAAGAACTCTAACTACTAATCGTCAAGTCCCTCGAGTTCCTCGCCAAATTCCTCTTCTACCTCTCTCTCCAGGTCCGCAGCCTCACGCGTACCAAACGCAGCTTCTAATAACTCCATTATCGCGTTCCACTTCCCAAACGCCCTTTCCTTATCAAACGGAAAACTGTATGTCTTTCTCGCCCAGTCGCTTTCTGCTACCTTGTTGCCTTCCATCCGTCGTACCCAGTGCTGCTCGATAGAAATAAACTTGCCATAATTCCCCTCTTTGATGAAACACCGCAATACTTGCCGTGGCGTTCCATCATCACTTTTCATAATCACTCGGTAGCCCACATCTTTTAATGTCTTTATGCTCGGCCTTATTTCACTCATGGATTTTCTTTCTCCTACTCCTTACTAACACGTTCCGTCAGTATATAAAAGGTGGTTATACTTAACCAGCGCACGGTGTGTACCGTGGAATGTAATCCTGATACATGCAAATCAAAACGTCAAAAATCGTCTCCCAGGAGGTTCTCTCTCGCTCGATGCCCCGGGAAAAGTAAAGTGGGTCGCTTTATTTTCTCTTTGCTTTCGTTTTTTCTGCTCCGCGTTTTGCAACGCGTTTCCTGAATTTACTCTGCTCCTTCTGCTCTATGTACACTCGTAAAATACCGGCATTGAGGAGCCAGGTGTTCATCAAATCCATCGTAAGTCCAAACAAGAGCACGAGTGATATGTCGCGTAATATCGGTATGGGTGCAAATTGTGAGGAGAATAAATGGATCGTAGAGGAAACGAAGAACATTGCGAATACCGCAACGATCGTAGTGGAGGTCATCGTTATACCTGTTTTCATGGTATTCCGTACCTTCTCATTTAAGTCACCCTTCTTACGAAGCAGATTGGTCGTCAACAAGATATCGGAGTCCACGGAATAGCCGATGAGCATCAGCAATGCGGCAACCGTGCCGAGTGATAATTCGAGCCCCACGACGTCCATGCAGGCAACGGCGATTACAATATCAGAAAATGCTGAAAGAATTACTGCAAAGGATGGAATGACTGTTCTAAATACCAAAGAAACAACGATCGCCATCAGTATAAAAGCGATGAGTACAGCACGTGCTGCCTGGCGCTGCAATTCCATGCCGAACAAGGGGCTGATATCACGCATTTCAAACGAGCCGTAACTCGCTCCTAGCAGGCTGATTAGTTCATCCTTCTGTGGCTCGCTCATTTGTCCAAATTCTATACTCTTCGCATTCACTCCACCGGTATCTCTTATCGAAGCGACTGGATACGCGGCGAATTTAGCAGTGAGCGCTTCTTCCGTCTCGTCTGTTAGTATATTTACGACTATGCCCCCCTTGAAGTCCATTCCTAACTTGACCGGTGAGTCTAAGCTTACCTGCGTGTACGTGATGACGACTAACGAGATGAGCAAGATGATTAAAGGTAGTGCAACCAACTTTTTCACGGAATATTTGGTGATATCCACTTTCTCAAACATGGCGTCGATATCGAGCATAGGCATGCAACATCCTTTAATTTTATGGTAATAAAAACCTTCATCTTTTGCAAACCGGGTTGGTAAACCTTCTTAAAGGTTCTGAACACGCGTCCGTTACACTTTACCCTTTTATCCAAAGACAATCTGAGCTCAACGAACTGCAAAGCTTCTTTGGTCACGCGTTCTTTTATAAAGAGAGGTGGTAAGAAAAGTTTGATGACCCGATTTGAGATTGCAATACGGAATGCGAATGATGACGAATTGCGTCGCATAAGTGACGGCATGGGGCTTTCGCTCAGTGTAGATGAGATGCGCAGGATACAGGGTTATTTCGTTGCGAACCAAAGAGAACCGACGGATGTCGAGCTTCAAAGTATTGCACAGGCATGGTCAGAGCATTGTTGCTACAAGAGTTCGAAGCGCATGTTGCAAGACTTCATCTTTAGCATACAGGCGCCGCAAAATATGCTCGTCATAAAAGAGGATGCGGGAGTCATCGAATTTGACAACGAGCATGCGTATGTGCTTGCACTGGAGAGCCACAACCATCCCTCGGCCATAGAGCCCTACGGAGGTGCCGCAACGGGAATCGGGGGGATTATACGGGATGTGGTCTGCATGGGTGCGCAGCCTGTTGCGTTGATTGACCCGTTATTCTTCGGCCCGCTGGATTACGAGTACGATAAACTTCCCACAGAGGTGAAGCATCCCCGATTTTTGTTTAACGGCGTGGTTGCGGGGATTAGCGATTATGGGAATCGTATCGGGATCCCAACGTGCGCAGGTATGATTTATTTCGACGACGGCTACGTGGGCAATTGCGTGGTGAACGTGGGCTGTGTCGGAATAATGAAAAAGACTGACTTAAGCAGGAGCATGGCGAAGCCCGGAGAGGTGCTGGTTTTGGTCGGCGGGAAAACAGGAAGAGATGGTATCCACGGGGTCACCTTCGCTTCGGTGGAATTAACAGGGGCGGAAGAGACGAGGAGCGCTGTTCAGGTAGGAGATCCGATAACGAAGGAACCACTCATGCACGCTATACTCGAAGCGAACGCCAAGCAATTGATAAGTGGAATGAAGGATCTCGGTGGCGGGGGGTTATCCTGTGCCGTGAGCGAGATGTGCCAGGCAGGTGGATGCGGTGCTCAGATTCAGTTGGACCGGGTGCGATTGAAGGAGGAAGGGCTGAGCGCTTGGGAGATCTGGGTTTCTGAATCACAGGAACGCTTCTTAATCGCTGTTGAGCCGGAAAACATGGACGAATTATTAGAGATCTTCGAGAACTGGGATGTGGATGCGGTAATTATCGGTCAAACGTTTAAGGAAAATCGGATCGAAAAATCTCCACAGATAACGATTTTTCACCGCGGAGAGCTAGTATTTGAGCTGGATGTCGGTTTTCTCCTCTCCTGTCCTGTTTATACACGTCCAAGGGAGGTGACGAAGAGAGAGCAGGAAAAAGGGGAACCCGTGGCACTAGAAGAGCCTGATGACTATAATGAGCTTTTACGGAGATTACTCGCTGCTCCGAATATCGTATCTCGGGAATCGGTGATTAGACAGTATGACCATGAAGTGCGTGCTTCTACGGTAATAAAGCCGTTGCAAGGGCTCATCGGGAGAGAGGCGCACGGGGATGCAGCAGTGATAAAGCCCTTGGAAAACTCTTTTAGGGGGCTCGCAATTACTTCTGACGTGAATCCCTCCTTTTGTAAATTAAACCCGTATTGGGGAGCTGCAAGTGCGATAGATGAAGTATGCAGGAATTTAACCGCTGTCGGCGCTGTTCCGCATGCATTTGCCGACTGCTTGAACTTCGGCAATCCCGAGAAGCCGGACAGGATGGGCGATTTCTACGAATGCTGCCGAGGGCTCGGCTACATGGCCTCCTCACTTGGCGTACCGTTTGTGAGCGGGAATGTGAGTTTTTATAACGAGTCCGTAACACTCAAAGAATCTATTCCTCCCACACCCACTATTCTCAGCATCGGGATCTGCGACGATGTAAGAGACTGCGTTACGGTAGATGTAAAGGAAGCTGGTAACCCCTTATATCTTATCGGAGAAACGAACGAGGAATTGGGTGGAAGTGAATATTACCGGTTACGGCGTGTAAAAGGCGGTATAGTGCCGAGAACCGATCCATCGGTGCTGAGACGGACTATGGATTCGTTACGAGAGGCGATGAAGGGGGGGTTCATTGCAAGTTGTCATGACATTTCTGAGGGTGGGCTTGCTGTTGCACTCTGCGAGATGGCGCTCGGTGGAGACATTGGCGCTTCCATTGATATTTCGGACGTGAATCCAAAGATAAGGGACGATTATGCCCTATGCTCTGAATCGAATTCGCGGTGGGTTGTCGAGGTTTGGAAAGACGAAGCGAGAACGTTTGAGGAGTTGATGACCAAGCGAGGTGTTTATATTCGGAGCCTCGGGGGAACCGTAGAGGAGAAAAAAATAGGTATTTATAATCGGGATAAGGAACTGGTGAATCTATCGTTGGCAGAAGTCAGGGCTGCGTGGTTACGAACGATTGGATAGTATCCAAACCTAATGAAAAGAGTGAACCAAAACAAATCATTTTTAAGAGAATTTTATTTATTGGAGTGCTTTGTATTTCTAATGACTTTGGCCCCGTTTTTATTTATAGTCATTAACAAAACAAATCAAACCTACTCTCTAGGTATTCGTTAATCCAATCAGCTGCGAAACTTAAGCTCTTGGCCAAGGTATAGAAGACACCCGGGATAG
>CAYNTR010000069.1:0-11847 GCA_964400255.1 uncultured Halobacteria archaeon | reverse complement strand
GTACGGTAGTAAAGTTTTTATAGTTAGAATGTTATGTTGAGAATGTTTTATGCCATGCAAGCAAGAAATTGTGAGTAAAAAGGAGTAAGTTATGAGAAAATGTTTGGAAGAATAATAGTGGCCGTAGATGGTTCTGAAGTAGCGAAAAAAGCGGCAACAAAAGCGCTCGCTCTTGCGAAATCGACTGATATACCAGTTGTTGCAATGCATGTCATCAATATTGATCTCTATATATACCAAACTGAACTCGTCTATCCCACAGAAATACCGCTGCAGGAACTTATCCAAAAGGAGGGGCATGACTATCTCGATGAAATAGTAACGTTGGGGGAACAAATGGGTATTAGCGTTTCAAAAAAGCTCGTCGAGGGTCACCCTGCGGAGGAGATCATAAAGGAAGCACACGAGGATGACCTGATTGTAATGGGAAGTAAAGGAAGGACCGGGCTTGATCGACTACTACTGGGCAGTGTTGCGGAAAACGTTGCACGTCATGCTTCTTGTCCGGTGATGATTGTGAAATAGGAGATCACAAGATAAGAGAAACGTCCTCCATCTGAGTAAGATACGTCACTATAGGGATTCACAGTCTCCTGCACTGTTTTACACGCTCTGTTAGTTCACTCTGTCTTTTGTAGGGATGTTATGGAGCTTGAAATTTGAGAGCTTGTGCATGATACGAGCTTATTTCATAGTGGCCTGGCCGATGGTTTCAGGGGCTCAAATAAATCAAGAGTATCGGACTAATTGATCCTCGCTTCAATCTCTCCTCGTGAAGCAGATCAGATAGTATCTGTGTTCGTGCTCAGCATGTGCTTCGTTCACCCTTTATTCCAATTACAACCGCCTCGATAGGGATATCTTTCCCACTTTTCTTTAACGCCTCTTTGGCAATTTGAAGAAGAGCGAAACAGCACGGGACTTCCATGTGAACCACTTGTAAACTTCTTATGTTTGAGCCTTTCAATATCTGGATGAGCTTGTTCAAATAGGCCTCGGTATCATCAAGTTTGGGACAGCCTATAGCGATTGCTTTATCTTTCAAAAAATCACGGTGGAAATGAGCGTACGCGAAAGGAACGCAATCAGCGACTAAGACCAGCTCAGCGTTCTGGAAATATGGCGCCTGAGGCGGTACCAAATGGAGTTGTATCGGCCATTGGCGAAGTTCAGAGCTGATCCCTCCTTTTTCAACCACTTCCTCCTCTTTCTTTTCCCAGTGCACCATCTGGGCAGAAGGACAGGTGTTTATCCTCGCAGGGGAATGATGTTTGGGAAGTTCATGTGCATGTTCCTTTAGATGGCTCAGGTGCTTTTCTAACAGTTCTGGTGATTTCTCTTTAAGATGCGCAATTACCCCTTCTTCCTCATACTCGTCAACCTCTCTTTCCTCAATACGTAATGCACCCTGCGGGCATTCACCGAGACACGCACCAAGTCCATCGCAGAAATTCTCTTTTACCAGTTTTGCTTTTCCGTCAACAATCTGGAGTGTTCCTTCAGGGCACGAGGGAATGCAAAGCTCGCATCCGTCACATTTTTCTTCATCAATCTTGATGATTTTTCGTTTTATTTTTGCCATTTAGTCGGCCTTTCCATCTTTCTTCCCATACTCTGTGGAGAGATATTCATCTTCTCTGAAAACGGATGAGTGATTTTTTAACGTTAAATTTTTTCAGTTACATCAGGGATTAGTGATAAGTCGAGCAGTTGCTCGAGGTGGCGTTCTGTACCCTCTTCTGGATTCTCAGCCTCCTGTAATGACCCATACTGTTGAATATTCACTATCCCCTTTGGTAGGATGTCGTGTTGGACGTTTAAATTTGAGAGGGGGTATAGAGTTTCTTTTATAGCTGAAAGGGTTTCAGATCAGTGTTTTTTTCAGGCCAACGATGAGCCGATGGATAAAGAGTACAACATACTTTTTGCGAGCAGAGTAAAGGAGAGTGATCTGCACCATGCCGCAATTTATTACATGAGATTCACCAGGACCTCCGTATTATACTGTTCAAAATCAATACGTTCTAAGGTCTGTGTAATGAGACTCGCTTTCCAGACATGACCAATCTTAAGCGATTCGTACTCACCAAGGCCTGATTTTTTGTCCTGGTCCTGGATTTCTTCGCTACTATAGCCACCTTTATCCATCTGTTCCCCACTCGCGTATACACCCAGGAACTTCCGAGTTCCTTTCTTAATACTGCCGCTCCTCGTTTGATATATGCCACCAGACAAGAGAGCTAATACGGGCGCGCCCGACATACCAGGAGCGGGGGACACGTCAATGAGAAACAGTGGTTTACCCTCTAAATCAATTCCGGGTTCACTTGCCACACGTCCCGTTTGCCAGGTAGGGAGAGCAGTCGTTTCGTCAAACAATTCGCTCGGATACCCGACCAGCGTCACGCTCGTAGCAGGTCTTACCGTAACATCTCCCTTATCCCATTCTGGCGAGAGCGCTTTTATTGCGCAGCCTTTGTACAGGGAGTTGATGAGCGGTATGACCGCTAAATCGGCCTCGGGACACGATGAACTCGTGATCCAAACGGATTTCCCGTGTTTCGTAAACAGGGGAAGGTGAACCGTCTTAATATCGCCGGGTACGTCCTCTGACCGATGAAACTGACAGGTGATGGTATCGCCAGCAGGGGGTTTATGCTCCAACGGTCTTGAGCCGGTCAATACGTGATACGTGGTAACAAGGTAGAGAATTTTGAGATCAAGGTCAGTATGCCGGTGTAAATAAAAGAACCCTGTCCCCTGTGAGACTACCGTATCGCCTCTGGAAAGGATTACTGGTGTAGTAGAAAGAGAGATATCTTCAACCCCCATTGCTTATCGCTTCCTTCTCGTACTTTAGTATAGCTATTAAGAAGGTTACCTCTCATTAGATATAAACTTTACTCTTCCTTTATGCACAGTCAGTACCGAGAGGAGGATTGAGGTAGGCGAAGATTCTTCATCTCAGGGGGTGTTCTGTACCATGATTTTGGATTCACAACCTCCTGTAATGTTTTACACGTGAGCATATTCGCTATTACCTTTGTATAGTTGGTTTCGTGGGACGTTGAAATTTGAGAGCTTCGTTCATAACCGCATTGTTTTTATTTCACATCACCAACTCCAAATTACTTTATAAATGTCGCCGATTTTAGGGTGCTTTACTTGCCAGTCAATTCTCTTTCTTTTGTCAGGCAGTTCATATAAATAAAGAGGGGGGTCTTGTTTTTCAATTTCGATTTGTCCTCTTCGCAAAAACCCCTTAATTTCACGAGGGGGACGATTTTCAGGGAAAATTATAGATACCTCAAAGTCATCAACAATATTTCTAATCCAGCAAACAATATATTCATTATTTCTAGTGAAACTATCAATAAAATCGAAAGAAAAAGTCCTTTTTAGATACTTATTTTTTGGCAACGGTCTATTAAATACGTGCTGAATATTCCATGTCATTCCTTCTCTTACTGGTGCAATAATGGTTGCACTTTCAGAGCCTTCAATTGATCCACTGATATTTTCAATTTTCCCATCTACGATAATCTCTTCGTTATACGTTGCAATAAAGTCCTGATTAGCACGAATAAGCTGATTTTTTTCACAGTGAACTAATCTCCCTTCAATGTCTTCAATTGTGTAAAAAATGTGATTATTTTTAATAGAAACGGGATATTTTTTTGATCTAAGACTTATAATTTTTGAAATAAATATAACCAAAAAAAGTATTAAAATTAGGATTAAAAAAGTTCTATAATTCGTAGTTAGCCGCTGAAAGTAAGGTATAATTAGTAGAAAAAGAGCTAAAATGTTTGCGATAGCCGCCAAAGTGAAAATCCATTCTTTAGTAACTTCTTCCATTTTACTATCATTTGCGGGGTATTAATGATAATTCCAGTTTACTTGCCTTACATATCATCACTGTCATTACCAAAAGAATCGGGAATTTAGGCATTATATCCCTCCCATTCTCCCCTATACTTCTTCATCTCTTCTTATCTTCATAGTTAAAGGGTAACGCTTCCCTCTTTGTTCGACGTTATGGCTTTTGTTGTGGCTGAGCTTGTATAGAGATGAGTTCGCTTCCTGGTTCGAATAGTTCTGACTTGATTTCATCCACCAGACCCCAAGACTGTGCTTCTTCTGGATTTAGAGTCGTCCTTTCCAGCATAGCTTCTGTCACTTCTTCTACAGTTTTACCTGTGTTTGCGGAGATTACTTTTGCAATGTTTTCAATGTCAATTCTTAGTCCCTTCAATCTTTCTTCTAATTGCTTTTCTTCCAACCGCTCTCCCTGCCCAAAGTTAGCAGATACACCATGAAGTAAAAATCTTGCCTGAGGTACCGATAGCCTTTTTGCACCGCCACAGTACAGAACAACGCCTATTGAATCCACACTTCCAAAATTATGCGTAGTTATTTGAACAGGCAAACCCTTCAAATAATTGTATGCGCTTAAGCCGTGAAATACCGAGCCTCCAGGTGAAGAAATCAGTATGATGAAATTTGTTACTCTCTGCCTCATCTTCTGATCAATGGCATCCATTAAAGCATTGATCGTGACATCGTTGACTGGTGCAAAGAACTTGATTACAACTGTTTTTGTATTCATATCTTCCACCCCTACTTCTAATCAATGCATGGAATATATTTAAAACTTCCGCTTTTGGATGATTTGTACCTCGAAGCCAATACTTTCGAGAGTAAAATGCTGAGCACAGAAAAGACCACGAGAATTTCACTCACATTTCGTTTAGACGAGATATGTTTTAAACCATGCTAAACTCATCTCAATCACTTTCTGTAAGTGCTCGGGTTGTGAAAAGACATGATCAGCCCCTTCTATAATCTCCAGCCTCTTTGGTTCCCGAGCCGCTTCATAGAGTTTCTGTGCATGCGTGGGTGGAACTAATTCATCCGAGCTCCCGTGCAGAATGAAAAGTGGCGGCGCGTTTCTTGCCGCCTGTAACAGATCATAGTTTCGGAGATCGTTATAGAATTTCTTGTTGAACATACTGCCGCGCAATGAAAGCTCGTACGGCGTTGATAAACAGACCATAGCTTTAATTCGTGGATTCTGCGCCGCGACCGCAACCATGCCGCCGAAACTGGAGCCGATAACGCCCATTCGGCGTATATCAACTTTACCCGTATCCTTTAGGAACTGTACCGCAGCGTTATAATCCCTGATTCGTCCCGTGAGACTGACATCCTCAAACGCTCCCTCACTTTTTTCAGGTCCGCTGCCGCAGCCCCGGAAATTAAAGCGCAAGCATGCGATGCCTTCATCGTTGAGTCTCGCGGCTATAAGTGGCCATTTGCCGCTGTCCTTACTGCTCTCCAAGCCGTACATGGCAATAACGCAGGGTGCGTTGTAGTAAGGGAGATGCAAGTTTCCAAACAGTTTCTGATGTTCGGCGTAAAACGTTACTGAAGATTCTTCCATTTCTGTCCTCATCCACGGCTAAATTTACTGGTTTTCTCCTTTTACCTTACCCGCGCTTCACTTCCTTACGCTGCGCCATCCGGTACCCTGATACAACACTCATGTATCCGCTTAACTGTTCGTCCAGCTCATCGCTGCCCGTATCAACTAATAGGAACGGCGTCTCTGCGAGCTTATGCGGCGTCGCCAGCACGATCACGTTCTCGATCCTGATCTTCTCTAATACGTGAGCACTGAGCTGCTGATTGCCGCGTCCAAACACAAAGCCCTGCGCGCCGATGGGACTCACAAGTAATTTCACTTTCGGTTCCTTTTCCAGTAACCGCAGCAACCCCTGCTCGTTCATATCCTTACCGACCAATTTCCCGTCTTTCACCGCATCGACACCGAGCAGCGTCTTCTCCTCGCCCAAACCCAGCAACTCCGCTATTTTATGGATCGTCGTTCCCGCACCCATGATGTAAAGCGAACCGTCACGCATGAACTCGATAGCAAACCGTGCGATCTCTTCCTTCGCCTGTTCTTCACTCACGCTCTGAAAAAGGCTCTTACCATGCTGAACGAGAACAGGCTCGTACGGGGTGCGTGCGTAGCCAAACACCTTCATCCGCAGCTCGTTTCTTCTATATGCAGCCTCGTCGGTATCCATTACCTCAGCATCCCGCACTTCCGCCTTACCCTCTATGAAAAGCTCGACCATTTGCGCAGCACCTTTCGGGCTTATCGCAAATACTGCAGAATGCATCTTGACGCCAGCGGGAATGCCGATGATGGGAATCTTTCGTTCTACCGTGCTGTACACATCACGTGCCGTGCCGTCACCACCGCAGAACACTAAAAGATCGATCCCTTCTTCTACAAATCGTTTACACGCGTTCTTCGTATCCTCACTCGTGCTGATTCCCTCATATGAATACACGACCTCGAAGCTCAACGGTGTTGAGGTGAGTGCAGCTTCACCCATCTCCCCGGAGCAGGTAAGAATAACCGAATCAACATTCAACTCATCCAAGCATTTCTTCGCTCGTTCCGCAGCGATTGGCCGTGCACCTAATTTCAACGCTTCGTCTACCAGGCCGTCGGTGCCTTTAAGGCCTACCGAGCCGCCCATGCCTGCGATCGGGTTGATGAGAAAGCCGAGTTTCATTTTATCACCGCTATGTCTGATTGACATCCATCGTTATTCTGGTATTCATCTTTAAATAACTCTTTTAGGACTTTGACCCTCTCACTATCGTCTTTCAAATCATTTATCAGTCTTTCAAATTTTCTGAGATCGGTGTTTATCTCTTCATGCAATTTTTCTTCGTTATTCGGTAGATTATACCGCTTTATATCTATTTTGGCCTCCTTTGCAGCTTTTAATATCCAACCTTCCAAATTTGGAGAGAGAATAATTAAATCGTTGTTCTTAGAGGCATCTTTCAATATCTTCAGCCCGTAATTCGATAAATTTTCCGTTTGCTCTAATTTCTTTAAATACGTGGGCTGAATACTGAAGGGATCTTCGTCGATCAATCCTTTCCAATTTTCTCGTTTTGCCAGTTGTTTACAAACTTCTGGCTTCCCCTGTTGATGGATGATTTGTTTCTTTGGTATCCCTAAAATCCCCACTAAATAAGAATCCGGCTTACACTCGGTATAGATCATTCGCTGACTTCCAAATATCTCTCAATATTGAAAAACAGATCTATCCCTAGATCCATTAGTTCCGTCAGTTCCTTCTCGCTCAGAGTTTTTACTTTCGTCTGAAAATCTTCAAAATAGGTTACGAAAATTCCTACTTCATCCTTAGGAGCTTTTTCTAAGATTGAAAGGAGCAAATAAGGATTATGCGTCGAAATAAAGTACTGATTGTTGTTCTTGTCAAGAGCTATCCTCTCAGCGAGATATTTTGTATAGTAGGGAAATGCATGAGCTTCTGGCTCTTCAAATACGAGTACAGAATCCTTGTTCGTTTCAATTGCAGCCAAATGAAAAATTATCCTTTGAAGCGTATCAGAAACCAAAGAATACGGATAGGCGATTATTATATCCTCTTCCGCTTCTTTTTGCACTTCAATTTTATTTTCTTGAGGTTTAAGGACAAATCTGATTTTGTACTTATCAAATATGAGTTTTACTAATTTCTTGAGGTCTGTGTGAGTTTTAAGGATTGCTAATAGGTTATTTCCAGAAGGAGGGTAAAGAAAATATGAATTTTGGTTGGGGTAACTTTCCAATACCTTAAATTTATAAAATCTAAACAATTTAGGAACTTTCTGTTGTTTGTTTTGATAAAGGGTCTTATTAACACCTTCATAATCATAATCAAAGACATAAGACTTCGCTCCGTCCCTGTGACCATAAAGACCCCTGACCATATTTTCCATAAACTGTATTAGATAACCTTTGGTATCTGTCCATATTTCAATACTTTCTCTTAAATTTCCATCGTAGACTAGATCATTCATACTCTCAAGTCTGACAAAATCTCTGATATTCCCATACCAGAAAAAAGAGAACATGCCAAATGTCTCCAAAATATTAGACTTCCCGGTATTTGGCTCGCCGATAAAGAGATTTATCCGCTTGCAGTCCAGTTTTAAGTGCTTTATCGATTTGAAATTCTCGACTTCAAGATTTTGTATCATGCAAGCACCTCCTTTGAGTAATTCGTAGGGTTGCTATGTTTATTAAGCTTTCTACTTTACTATGTCCGTCACTTTAAGATATTCAGCGGTTCGCGTCGCCGCTTTCAACGCCGCACAAAACTCTTCAAGCGCTGCAATCATTTGCTCAGGCTCATCTTTATGTTTAGCTATAAGATCCACAATCGCGCTCCCGACGATTACCCCTTTCGCACCACTTGTTGATATTTCCCGCACGTGCTCTGGCTTTGAGATGCCAAATCCTACCGCTGGCGGTATATCAGGGCGTTTCGCAACTACACGTGCTATCATTGTTTTCACAACGTCCGATATCGCCTCACGCGCACCCGTTACGCCAAGCAGCGACACAAGATACACAAATCCTGAGGAATACGCACATATCCGCCCAATTCTCTCATCCGGTGTCGTGGGCGCAATTAAAAAAATCGTATCAATACCGCTCTCCTTCGCGTACCGTACCACCTCATCTGCCTCTTCTATCGGCAAGTCCGGAATAATAACTCCATCGCCACCGCTTTCTGCAAGCTTCTTCATGAACCGCTCGACCCCAAAATGCAGGATCGGATTGTAGTAGCTCATTACAACGATCGGTGTATCCGTCTCTTTTCGGATAGCGGCGATGATCTCAAAAATGTTCTCCGGTGTCATTCCCGCTTTCAACGCTCGCTCACCCGCGGCTTGTATCGTTGGGCCGTCAGCGATCGGGTCTGAAAACGGTATCCCGAGCTCTATGATATCCGCATACCGCGCTATCGCGTGGGCTATTCTTGGGGTGAGTGCCGGCTCAGGGTCACCAGCCATAATGTACGCGATAAGTGCGCACTCACCACGTCGTTCAAGGTCCAAAAACGTATCATCTATTCTGCTCATGAAGCGCCCTTTAAATTATCATATTTGCTAATCTTTATATAGGACCTAATAGGAGTCGTAAAAAATATCCGTTCCTCATTTTAATTAGATGATTAATTTAACGCACTATGCGAGGAATTAGATGAAGAGTGTGAAAAAGGAGTTTTTGGGCTTTTGCTTATCATTTGGAGAACCACTGACACGTAACTGAAGTACTGCCAAAGTGGAATTAATGAACTATGGACAGGATAGGCGGCAGAAACACGGTGCTCGAAGCACTCATTGCGAAAAGGGAGATACACAAGATATTCGTTGCAAGCGGCATAGATGAGAACGAGGTGACAAGGCATATTTTTGCTCTAGCAAGAGAACAAAAAGTGCCTGTGGTAAGAGTCGATAAAAAATATTTGAACACGCTCACCTCAATCAGACACCAGGGCGTGGTGGCGCTATGCGCAGAGCATGGTTACGATTACATGGATCTCGCGGATATCCTGCGCACGCTCAAAGAGAGCGGAAAGGCGCCCTTCCTGCTCATACTTGATGAACTGGAGGACCCGCATAACCTTGGAGCTATACTCAGGAGCGCAGATGGAGCTGGGGTGGATGGCATCATAATACCCAAGAGGCACTCTGCCGGATTGACCCCTGCGGTGGCAAAGGTATCTGCAGGAGCTATTGAGTACGTCCAAGTGGCACGAGTTGTAAACATAGCTACAGCGATACGCAGACTAAAAGACGAGGGTATAAGGATCATAGGTGCTTCTGAAGACGCAAAAAAGGTCTATTTTAAGGTTGATATGAGGGGGGCTGTGGCACTTGTCATAGGAGGCGAAGGAAGTGGTATCAGAAGACTCGTTAAGGAATCGTGCGACGAACTTGTAAGAATCCCGATGAGCGGTCACATATCTTGTTTGAATGCCTCTGTCGCTGCATCCCTGCTCATATACGAGAAACTGCGACAGGATAGTTTTCAATCTAGCAAGAGCGATGAAAGGGAAGTGCAAAGAAGCACTTAGGTAGGTAGGATACAAAGATAAAGTCTCATTTTTTAAAAAAATATGTATCTCATGGATCTAAGGATAAAATATGAAGTTATTAATGACTGAAAAGCAAAAATAAGCTTTAAAAATGCTTTATTCATACAATTTTTACCAGTAAATTTGCGTTCGGATCTCCCCCTCCGCATTTATTCCTTTTATTTCTGCTTCCCACACTTTTTCATCTTTCATGGGTGGAGACGTTGGCTACTGAGCAACCGAATCTGGGTTTTCCAGTGTGGTCAGTTATATCTACATCTGTGGTGCCGTCGAAGGGTATGCCACTAACAATGCCTTTTCTATTTTCCTCAGAATCTTGATCGATCACTATTATTACCGTGCCGTTCCATCTCGGCAGTAATAATAGAACCCTTTGGTTTTCCGCGTGCTCACTGATATTCTTCCAAGAGCGGACAGTCACCACAAATGCACATTCGGTTAGTATCCATGTCCTTGCATGTGGTTCTTCGATTAAAAGAAAAAAAGCAATCTGTTGCCCCAAACGGGGAACTCAGCGAATAAAAGCCACCATCGACCTGCGCGCGCATGCAATGTGATGCTTGTCGCGCTCATTAATAGCCGAAGAAATTCTCTGTCTTTATCTTCTCATCCGGAATGCCGAGCTTTTTAAGAGCGGTCACGAGATCGGTCACGAGAGCTGGCGGTCCGCAGATGTAGAAGACGCGTTCCCCATAATCCGGTATCGCGTCCTTAATCATTTGCAGGTCTACGTGTCCCCGCCGTCCTTTCCATTCATCGCTAGGGTGGGACAAGGTATGAATGATCCGCAGGTTTTTGTTCCTCTTCTCCAAATTACTCAGCTCTTCCCAAAATGCAATGCTTTCTTCACTCCTGTTTCCGTACAACAACGTAATCTGCGCGTTTAGTCCGTTATCAGTGCAGTAGTTAATCATGCTCATGAAGGGCGTTATCCCGATACCACCCGTGATCATCCCGATTTTGGGAAACTCACCCGTAAACGTAAACTCACCGTAGGGGCCGTCTATATATGCCCAATCACCGATTTGGAGTTTATCGAGCGCCGTGGAGAACTCATGGTCTTCCATTATCTTTTTCGTAAATTCAATAAAGCTCTTTTCAGTCGGGCTACTGGAGATGGTGAAATGCTTTCTCTTTTTTTCACCGCCAATCAAAATAGTTATGAATAAAAACTGCCCGGGATCAAAGTCAAATCCTTCCGGTCTTCTAAATCTAAAACTCTTCACGTCATGCGCTCTTCTTATTATCTCCTCCACCCTCGTTCCAAATTCCATATGAGTTCCCCACCCAACTAGTTGCAGAGCTAAATTTCTCAGGCATCCTCCTGAGCGAGCTCGACTGACTGTCGTCCTCGTGTTTATATTACGTAGTTCTCATATATAGCTGTTCTCGTCTCATCTCCTTTATTTGTTGTATTGTAGACATCGTTTCCACACATTCCCTTAGTTATTCGCACACACACGAAGTACGAAAGTCTGGGAATGATATGTTAGGTTTACCTCTAAATCCCCTGTAGTTTCATTGTAATGCCTTCAATTTTTCAACGTAATCGGTCATCGTATCGATAAATTCCGCATGACTCCATGAGAGCGGAGAAACGGAGAGTGGCTCACCGGTATACGAGTGTATCTGCTCGGCAAGCACGCCCGTAGAGAGCGCATGATTGGCCACCCAATTGAGGATATTCAGTGGTTCTTTAAGCTCATCGGTGGTTTTTGCTCTCTTAATAAGCCATTTGGCATACCATAAGGTGCAGACAAACCACGGATTACCGGGAACACGGTCAATATCCGTTGATTTTTGATGATAATAGAGGCCGTCCCGCAATTCACGTTACCACTCCTTTCCTCCAGAGGTACTGGGG
>CAYNTR010000068.1:0-11937 GCA_964400255.1 uncultured Halobacteria archaeon | reverse complement strand
TTCAAAGTATGGGTATACTTATCATCGCCATTATCGTCACCATAATTTTAGGGATGTTGATTGATGCATTTTTCTGGGCTGGGGCAATCGGAATGGCTAAGGAAGCGATCGAAACCGGACATACTGACTTATCTCATATGATGGACTATGGAAAAAGGAAGTTCCTCAGCCTGTTCTTCACGAACCTTATCATTGGTTTGCTCTCTTTCGTTGGTGTTATTTTCCTGGTCCCGGGCATGTTATACCTTCTTCCAAGGCTGAGCGCATTTTCAGAACTACCGGAGGGGGAAGTAATTACGGCGGCGGCACTATTTGGGCTGGGTTTTTTGGCTCTGATCGTCTCTATCATGCTTATCGGTATCGTATTTGCGCTTCCGAGATATGCCGTTGTTATCGACGACGTCGGTGCGATAAGCGGCATTAAAAAGGGGTTCAAAATTTTTATGGATAATAAACTTGCGATCTTCTTGCTCTGGCTTATTATTTTTGCTTTAACTCTGCTCTCCATGTCTTTTGGTGTTATTCAATATATCGGAGGAGTGATAGTCTGGATACTTTCTCTTATTGTTATCAGCCCTTTAACAGTCATTTGGTGGAGCAGATTGTATTTGAGTGTCGTGGAACCTGTAGAGACAAGTGTAGAATCATAACGGTGGGGATTGACGAAGAACCCGTATGTTCTCTCTCCTTTTCCCTTAGTTAATACCGATCCAGACTTCCCGAGATATACCCTATAAAATCTCGGAAGAACTGCTTTATATCGCCATTCATATGTGTTTGTTCTATCAACGTGAGAGCCGTTCGTGCGTGCGCTCGTGATTTATCTTTTGCGGGCTCTAAGCCATACGCTCTTATGAGCTCTCTGGCACCATTCATATCATTTCTCTCGAGCAGAGCTCTCAGGTCAAATGCGCTACCTGCTCGTGCATTGGCGAGGGTGTAGATAAGATGCAGCGGCTTTTTAAAGAGCGCCAAATCCCCTTTTGGTTCTCTTCCATATTCCTCTTCGGTTCCAAATGTCCCCATAATATCATCTCGTATATCAAATGCGTAACCCATGTGCTCTGCTGCGTTGCTTAAAATCGTTTTGTCGCGTTCCGGGGCGTTGGCAAGTATTGCACCAATGAGCATCGTCGCCCGAAATAGCGAAGCTGCTCGCTTTGATGCCATCTGATACCACTCACCCTCATCGGGTTCTTTGTATTCAAATAACACATCAAGTATCTGACTTTCATTCACCTGAGTGTATGCTCTGTTCAACACCCGCAGTGATTCGAACAATTTATTTCTCTCAACTTGTGAGGTGAGTATGCAGTCAAGGGCGAGAGAATACAAGAGATTACCCGCAAAAATTCCGGCACTTTCACCGAATCGGCGTGAGAGCGCTTCAAAGAGCTTATGAAATGCGGTGCCTCCTCTTCTTACTTCATCCATGTCCACCAAATCATCATGAACAAGTATGGCATGTCTGTACAGTTCTAATCCCGCACAGACCCTTACGATCTCGCTATGCACGCTCTTTTCATAGCCCTTATAAACCAATAACGTAGAGCACGATGCCACTCGTGCCCCCTCCCTCAATACATACTCCTCTAAACGCTCATAGACCTGTGAAATAAATTCATGATCGAGCGCATCTCTCTTCTTATCTTCGAAGTAGCTCTTTAGTTCTCGCTCAATTTCTTTTCTGCAGTTATCCCGAGTGGTATGCAACGCAACTTCTTTCATGTGCTCAAGCAACTAACATCTCCTCGTGAACTCCCGGTGCGCATTTCTAGATCCTTATGTGCCTCTTTCGGCTTTGAAGCGTGGAAACTTTATTCTAAACGACCGTTAGCGAATGTATCATAGTAGAACCACTCAACAACGAGACAATATCACCATGTTGTGATTCGCTCAGATGAGCCCTCAATGAGCGGAGCCCGTCTGATCTTATGTGCACTCTCCCATAAGCCATGAATGTTGCATAAGGCTAACGCGTGAAGAGTCCCGGACTTGGTGATTATCATCGAGAACGTAACTTCAGGATGTGTGTAAACCGGCCCTTTATTGGGCCCTTCGGCTGATTCACCGTGCGCAGCGAACTCAAAATTGCCGACGTGATAGGTGAACTTCTCTCCTTCTGGCTGATAGAAGACGTGTATCCACCGGATATGGTGCTCGGTCGTATTGGGATGCGCTATCTCTTTACCAACGGTAACTTTCACTTGAAAGAGTTCTCCCACATTGACTTCCGAAGGGCACTCGATTACCGGTACATGCTTCTCCGTTTTCCAATCAGCGGTCTGAACCCGCTCCAATAATCTTTCCATAACCATTTTCTTCCCCCTTGCTCTTAGGTATGCCTTTGTTCTTAAGATAGTTTTTGGTACCGCTTCGCGTTACTATTTATCAGATCGCGGCACTAACTAGGGTTATCGGAGATGAGACAATGCCGACGTGGGACATTCACGATAAATGGGCGGATAAGCTGGGAATTCCAAAGGAAATTACGACCCTTGTCAATCAGTTCAGTGACTTTCCTGACCAAAGTCAGGAGTTTTGGGAGTTCTGTGAGCGCAAGGGAGAAGCACTAATTTTACCGTTAGTATGGTCTCATGACTTTAGCACGATAATGAAGATACCTAAGTACCTTCAGTTGATGTTTGTGCGTCACAAGGGGAGTGAGTATGTAACGGCGTGGTATTTGCATTACGTGTTGGATTACATACGAATGGCACCGACACTCACCGCTGAAGAGGTTTTTAAGAGAACTGAAGATCGATTCGGGTCGTGTCAAGAGTTGGAAGAGGTAAAGAGATTCGTACTGGAAAACCTGGAAGAAGTGGTACTGGATTGTAGGGCTTAGTATTCCGTTCTTAAGTCTCGCACATTCTACCTGCGATCGACAATGCGTTTTGGGCGGCCTTTAACACGGTACAGTTCCAGCCCTTCGGGACCGGTAAAGTTGAAGATAATTTTAAATGTGTTCTCCGCATACGCTTCGGCAAGACGCGGCTTATACTGGAAGAACGCCTTGAGGAAGTTCTCTTCGACTACATTATGGCCGCACTCTTGTGGGTTGAGGCATTCCACGCTTACCCGCAACGTGGTCTCGCCTTCATCGTCGCCACCATAGAGGAACGCTTCGTACTCTCCGGTCAGGTACTCCATGTTCTCACGCTGGAATACGCCTCGTTCGACGTCCACGCGGTTAAATGGTGTCTCCGCAACCCAGAATGTCTCGGCTTCACGCTGCGGATTCATGATCTTCATATGCGTCCGACCACAGGGGCATCGATCGCGAGTGATAACGACGGTGGTATCCTCGGTATCGTAGTTGAGGAGGAGGGTTCCGCATTTCCCACCGACGGGTAAGAGTGTGGTGAGCACGATCCGCCCGCATTCACCGTCAGGCACGAAGTCCTGCATCGTGGGGTCGTAGACGTCCAGATGTACGAGGTCTTCGGGTACGTGGAGGCCGCTCAGGTCAGTGCATTCGCCGCACATTGTTCCTTCGGTGCTCCCATACGTGTTGTAAACATCACATCCCCACAGCTCGGCGAGGTATGCTCGGGACTCCTCGGCAAAGCTCTCGCCGCCGACATTAAGCCGCTTTACGCTTGAATCGGGCGGCGGGAGATTCTCAGAGATCATTCGTCGGGCAAGCCTTAAGAGCTTGAAGACGCTGCCAACCAGGCCCGTCGGCTTATACGATTTGATAATACGGATAGGGAACGTGCACTTGCCTTCAGGGATGATGGTCATGCCGATCTCTTGCGCAGCGAGCGTCATCGTGTTCGCGCCCACGTTCATCCCGTAAGAGGCGCACACCACCACCCGGTCACCTGACCCGAAGCCCTGTGAGGTGAAGATCCGTGCGTATTTTTGAGCGTAGCGCTGCCAGTCCTCCCAGGTGAGAAAGAAGGCTTTTGGAGTTCCACTGGTCCCGCTCGTCTCGTGGAGTGTGAAGACTTCGTTCCAGTCAATACTCCTGAATTCGAAGTCTGCGGTCTCAGGGGGCTGATGCTCACGGATCGTCTGGCCGGATATAATAGGCAGTTCCAGTAACGCTTCATGAGAACGAACCTCATCAGCCTTTATACCGTGCTCACGAAACCACTTCCGGTAGAAGGGTGAGTTTTCGCTCGCGTATTTGACCGTATAGTGTATGCGCTCGTCGACGAGCGCATCGAGGTCTCCCCGTTCCAGTGTTTCGATTTCCTCGTTGAAGTACCGTTTTCCGCGCGTCATTTCCTGTATGAGAATATTGGTGCGGAGTGGTTATAAGCCTGATGCTCCGCAGTACCTGTTCACGAAAGATAAGAACAGTGCAGCATTTTATCTTCTCATTCCTAGTAACAATCGAGCATCGTGATTCAATTACGCTACGAAAAAGGAACACTCGTGGTAACGAGTAATTTCAAGCTACCACATACCGTGTGGGACACGAGGGCGGGAGTTTATCGATGCTTGGGAATGTTCTACAAGGACTTGATCGAGTATCTCGCACTGTCAGGGATGGAGTATGAAGATTTGGTTTCGGATTTACTCCCTATGCCCACATTGTCGGATACGGTAAGCTTGCGCGATTATCAAGACGACGCGCTACAAAGATGGCTCAGAACAAAGCACGGCGTTCTGGTCTTACCGACCGGTGCAGGCAAGACGGTTATCGGCATAAAAGCAATTTCAGCGCTGAATGTTCCAACCTTGGTAGTCGTGCCAACGCTGGAATTGGTGAAGCAGTGGCAGCGTGAACTGGAAAAGGCATTTCAAGTGGAAATAGGCACGTACAGCGGTGAAGCGCACGTCTTGAAGCCCGTCACCGTTGCGACGTATGATACCGCGTATTTGCGTGCGGAAGAGCTTGGCAATCGGTTTCTGTTCCTGATCTTCGATGAGGTGCACCATCTACCATCGCCGGGCTATACGAATATAGCCGAGATGTTTGTTGCCCCGTACCGGCTGGGGTTAACGGCAACGTACGAACGAGAGGATGGCCGCCATAACGAGCTCGAACGCTTAGTAGGCGGTAAGGTTTACGAAATTGGCGTTGACAAGCTGACCGGTAAGCACTTGGCGGAATACAGAACGGAGAAGATCGTTACCGATTTGACCGAGGACGAACGGGAGGAGTACGAGCAGTATTATGCGATATTCACCGATTTCCTGAAACAGAGGCACGTCGTTCTAAGATCACCGAGAGACTTTCAGAGGTTCGTCATGAGGACTGGCCGCGATCCACGCGCACGAGAAGCGCTACTCGCACGAAACAGAGCGAGAAGGATAGCGTTAAACTCACGCTCAAAGTTAGAAGCGCTGTCCGGAATATTGGAGCAGCATTTCGGTGAGCGAATGATCATTTTCACCGAGCACAACTCATTGGTCTATGCGATTTCAAAAGCATTCTTGATACCAGCGATAACGCATACCACGCCGAAAGAGGAGCGTGCGGAGATTCTCGATAACTTCCGAACCGGTAAGTATTCGACTATAGTAACCTCGAAGGTGCTCGAAGAGGGTATTGACGTGCCGGAAGCATCAGTTGGCGTTATTTTGAGCGGCAGCGGGAGCAAACGCGAGTACAAGCAGCGGTTAGGGCGGATATTACGGAAACGAGAAGGCAAGCTCGCGGTTCTTTACGAGATTGTATCAAAAGGGACGACGGAGATCGGAATTTCGAGGAGACGGAAAGGCACTGAAACAGAAATGTCGTAATTCGAAGTCGGATTTACGCAAAATATTAATGTATCTGAAAACAAAGGAGAAAACATGGACATAATTTCGTTTCCCGTTCTAATCAGTAAAGAAGGAAAATGGTTTGTCGCATCGTGCCCGCTCCTTGACATAGGTACACAGGGACGGACCGAGGAGGAAGTTAAAGAGAACATAGCCGATTTAATCGAAGAGTACATGGAAGACCCTGACACACCCAAACCTGACTGGGAGACCATTACGTCGACTTCAATCACTATGACCTCCGTTCCTGTTAAGATACGAGGTGTTTATCGTGGCATCGAAACTTCGCCCGCTACAACAGCATGACGTCATAAAAATCCTTGAAACAACCGGATTTCAGCGCGTGCACTCATGAAAACGCATAACCTTCAAGAGAGATAGAAGTTAATGGGCAAAAATTTAAAGTATTTAAAATTAATTGAAAAGTTAATAGGAGACGCTATGAATGAGGTCCAGAGATGTCAAACAATTATATTACATCACCCATGTTAGGAATGTCCCATCCATACTGAAGCATGGCATCCTCTCCCATGAGCGTGTTGAAAGAGAGGGCATAGAGTACTACCCTATTTATGATGCTGAAATCTTTGGAAGACGTAAAGAAATTCGGACACCTGATGGTAGAGTTCTTTGGGACTTTGCCAATCTTTACTTCCAAGCTCGAAATGCGATGCTCTATCGCGTAGTGACCGAAAAGAACGCAGATGAAATCGCCGTTCTTGCCGTAAGCAAAGGTATCCTTTTACAGAAGGATATTTTCATTTCCACAGGCAATGCCGCAAGCGGAGGAAGTTTTATTCTACCTAAAAAAGAAGGGTTGGCCAAAATTGACGCTGAAGTCCTGAATAGGGTGTATTGGAAGGTAGAAGATGGTTCAAAAAGAAAGATGATGGCGGAGTGTTTAGTTCCAGACAGCGTGCCATCTTCCTTAATTGAAACGATCTATGTAGCAAGTCATCGGGCTGCGGACCAGGTGAAAGCGGAAGTACCTCACACAAACATACCAATTATTCCTGAGCCTCATCTGTTTTTCCAACCTTTTAGGAAAATAAATCTCACCACGAACCTTTCCCTTATTGAAGGAGATATGCTATTTTCTCGGCTGCATACACTTACGATAAGCGTGAACACTGTGGGCGTTATGGGGAAAGGGCTTGCTTCGAGGGCGAAATATCAGTTTCCTGATGTCTATGTATTTTATCAAGACTTATGCCGAAAACGTACCCTGCGAATGGGCAAACCATATCTTTACAAACGTGAATCCTCGTTTGATTATGAATTGGCGGACGAACCTTCAACCTTGTCTAATGCAAATTCGGAGACATGGTTCCTTCTATTTCCAACGAAACGCCACTGGAGGGAGCGGGCTGATATACACGGTATCGAGGAAGGATTGCAATGGCTTGTAGATACTTACAAAAAAGAAGGAATACAATCATTGGCTCTCCCAGCGCTTGGGTGTGGACTTGGTTGGTTGGAGTGGCGTGAGGTTGGACCTTTACTCTATAGGTACCTATCAACTCTTGATATTCCTGTTTGGGTCTATTTACCCTTAGAAAGAAAAATACCTAATGAAGAGCTTTCAAAAGATTTCTTACAGCGAGGAGGGTTGGCTCGCTACACACATCTAGATGGAGATGGTGTAAGCATCCACTAATAGGCGAATTAACTTTTAAAGTTCGAAAAGCACATAATCAAACAGACGGACAAGCACGTGAAGATTTTTATTGATGGTGTTAAGTAAACATGTTACCGAGTGAACTGCTCATGACAAGGATCAAGAAGGATAGAATCTATCCTGATTTCCTGCCACTCGATCCTGAGCATTTAGAACTGGCTGAGGAGCTCATAAACGTTTATAAAAATCTTAGTGGCAGGAAGAAGAGCGAAATCGATGAACTGGTGGAGGAGCTTGAGGAGGGCCTGAACTTCAAACGTGTACGGGGTTTGAGAACGCTCTTAGAGCGGCGGTGCACGTTCACCTCGAAGTATCTCATTGAACCAGTCCTGGCACGAAGGGCAGTTTTCGAGGCTGCAAGCGACCGAAGAATCACGAATATAAATGAACGGGCAGCGGTTATTGCAACCGTTGCTGATAAGCTAAATATTTCGACTGAGGATTTGGAGCAGTCATTATGGGCAGATCAGGAGTCAGAGGTGATATTAGAGGAATTCAAGCCGCTAAATCCTGACGAGCTGGTGAAGTGGTACAACCTTGCTCTTGCACAAACGCTGTTGTTTAAGTCCATCGGTATGACCATTACCGTCACGTCCAGGGCGCCAGAGATTTTCAGAGCGATCAAGTATTTCGGGCTGATGTATCTTCAGGAGGAAGGAAATAAGGTACGAATTGAAGGTGCGTCGTCCTTGTTGAAACTGAGCGAACGGTACGGCACCGCTTTGGCGAAACTGTTACCAGCCATTGTCAGGAGCGAATCGTGGAGATTGGATGCCGAGATTGTTATTCGACGGGAAAACACGCCGAGGATCTATCATTTCATCATGGACAGCCGTGATAAAGACCTCCTGGCAGGTGAAGAGCCGGTGCGAGAAGCTGCACCGGATTTTGACAGCAGCGTTGAGCAGAAATTTTATAACGAGTTCGTTTCACTGCCGGTGGCGAAGAACTGGGACCTTATCAGAGAGCCAGACGTGCTCTTCACGCGCAGCGGCATCTTCATCCCGGATTTCAAGTTCCAGCATAAAGAATTGGAACTGGAAACGTACTTCGAGATCGTCGGGTTCTGGACTGAGGAGTACATCAAACGGAAATTAGCAAAGCTGCGCGCGTTACCGGTTACCGTATTGGTGGCAATCGATCAGAATCTCGCGTGTTTTAATGCTGAACCGTTTGGGTTCGGGCTCGATCAGCCGGTGATACTATACAGCAAGAAGGTGCCGATTGGTGAGGTTATCAGGTATCTAGCGGCGATTGAGCAAGAGGCGGTGACGAAGCAGGTGGAACGGTTGAAAGAGACAGAAATAGAGCTTGAAGGTGATATAATCCCCATTAAGGACATTGCCAGGAGATATTCTATCAGCCAGGAAGCGGTACGGGCATGTTTGAAGCACCCTGATTATGTGGTGTTTAAAGAGCTCGTGGTGAAAAAGGAGTTATTAAGAGAAGTGAAGAATAAATTGGTCTCTATACAGAAGTATGGAGAAGCACGGGAGGCGATTGAAGCTCTGGGATTATCAAATCCCGATGAAGTCCTGGCACATCTGGGGTTCCCGGTACAGTGGAAAGGGTTGGATGTCAGTGCGGCTACGATTTCGCAGCGGTAGTTTTTGTTTATAGGGTTGTGAAGAGGAGATAGATTGTGAGTTTATTCTTACAGTTATTTGAATTAAAAACGAGCTTGCAATTTCGCATTAATGTTCCGGGTGTATCTGAAGTCCAGCCTTAAGGTTGGATTTGGGCAGAGGCACGAAGCACCGAAGCCGCGCTGTTGTCTGAACCCGTAATGACCGAAGCGTAAGTGAAGGGTCATGGAGGGAGGCCCTTATACTGTTTTTATCTTTATCGCAACATTTCCCGAACGATTTTATCAATCATTTGAAGATGTTCTGATATACCCTTGGTATTCATCCATAACCCTGAATGGTTCAACCTCCTTTATAATTTCAACATTATAGGCCAGATTAACTTTAAAAACCGGTGAATTGTCAACTATATTTTTAATCTCCTTCTCAAGTTGGATATAGAGTTGATGTAAAGCTGGATTTATATCCTTTATCTTCCCCTTCAATAATGACCTCCGGAATTTCTGGATCACTAAAGATGCGATATAACTCCTCTCAGCATCTGTTTGCTCAAGCATCTTTTCAGGAATGATACTATTGATTCCCTCATATATTTTTTTGAGGTCATCAAGTCCTCTTGGATGCTCAACTTTGTAAAGAGGATATGTCCCGTAATCTGTCGTTACAACTTCATAATTGGACCACCATCCTCTTATATAGTCTGGATTCCTTGCAGTTAAATTGAGCGAAGAAAGATATTCGGCTAATTTCTTTTCCGCTTCTTCTAAGGGGATTCTATATTTAAGTGAATATTTTCTTATAACTTCATCAAGGAGCCTAATCCATTTGATTGCATCATCGAAAAGACTCTGAAATCCATTCCATTCATAGGGTCCATTTTTGAATATTACTCTTTTCTCATTCCCATAAACCATCATGAATTTGATAAAAATGGATCTGAAAGATATATAAATACCCTGTTTATCTACAAGTATCTCTTTGCCGACCAGCCTTTTTTCCAGTTCTCCAAGTGAAGATATATCATCAAGCTCTGTTATACTATGATCATCTTTAAGGTACAATGATGATGCTGCTGGAATGAACATACCTCTTCCGTTTATGTCAATCACCAGAACTGCACGATCCCCGGGGATTATATGGGAATGCGAACTTACTAACTTTATATGCGATGTATCAGAGATAGGCTTAAATTTCGTATCAAACTCAACAAATATATCCTCTGAAATACTTCGAAGAGCTTCATTTGAAGCTATTCCGATACTTACCAGAGCATTTTTAAGAAGTTCAGGAGCCGAATCCTTTTCAGAGAGCAGGTATATCGGTCGGGAAATCGTCTCAATCAATCTATTTTTTACTATTGTTTCAATTTTTTTAACGTTATTCCCGCTTCCAATAAAAACAAACCTCTTAACATGACCGGAATAAATGGAATATGCCAGAGAGGGGGGAAGTGTGGATATAACATAATGTTCGGCATTATCAGCAATATCCAGTTCTCTCTGAGATAAATTCCCCCATGAACACACGGAGAGTCTCTGTGGCATAGACTCATCAAAACCCATCTCACGGAGCAATTTTTCTGTCCCTTTAACATCATATCCGTGAACGATCACTGTGATAAAATTGTCGTTTTCTTTCAGTAAATCACCCGCCTTTCCGGTTATTTCTTTCATAAGTGGATTGATCGTATCAGCCGACTCAATATTGTATATTTTATCAATCAACTCTTTCATGCTTTTAAATTCTGTGTCATCGGTTCTTTCGTGAAGGAGGGTTATTATCTGATTGTAAGTTACCGTTTCAAGAAAATTGCCCCTGCGCCGGAATACCTCCGTTTTTTCATAATCCCCCCTGACAAAGAGTGGGCTTCTTTTGAGATCATAAATATATTTCCTGATGTCTCTTTTAACACCCTCATCCACTAGAATGTAAGAAACCCTATCAAGAAATACGTCCAGATCATCCAGAGTTTCTATCTCTATGTATTCAACCTCAGGGATCCTTCCGCCTTCTGATAATTCCTCCCACCGGGAAGAGGCAGGATTTGAATAGTTCGACTCATGGTTCTCCCATTCAGCTCTTATTCTTTCAATTAAAATTTCGGAATCCCACGTGTGAACTTTTACATTATACTTACTGAAAGGTCCTTCAGTACGATTTATTTTATAAAGATGGCGGGCATCAGGAACAGTAGAAAACATTAGAACGAGAGAATCTTCCCAATCCTTTAGAAAGCTAAAGAGCGCCCTGCTTCTATCTCCCCAAAAAATCACGTCTTTTATGAAATCATCTGCGTTCTGAATCACCACAAGGTCAGGCGTAATCTTTTTTATATGATTGAAAATGTAATAAGGATTCATATCACATGAGACAAAAAAAAGCCTTTTATCGCTTCTGTCCTGTATTTCTTCCTCCGCTTCTATCAAAACCGTATTGGGGATTATTCGGGTTGGACGCTTTATCCTTCTTGAATTTAAAAGAACATCCCGTAACCATGCCTTCTTATAATGCAGTTTTCCTGTCCACTCCTCTCTTTCCTCCAGCTTTATATCAATGAATCCATTCTCACTCATAGAATTTTCCTTATGCCTTCCGCTCATCTTTCTTTCATATACCTTTCTTATTGACCCACCACCATAATCTGCCTCTATTCCATTGACAAGTTCTTTAAGGCATTTTTCGAATTTTTGATCGCAGATACCTCGGGTATAATAATGTTTGCGTTTGCCGATCCTGTGAATTTCATAGCGAACAACTTTCTCTCTTTTGAGAACTAAGTGATCAAGCTTTTCAATCTCAGGTCCTATTCTTTCATCAATGTTATTCCCTCCCTCCTCATCAAGGTAAATCATATGGTCAAAAACCTCCTTCACTGTCGGAGCAGTTATTTCCGCTTCAGAGGCTGTCCAACAATTATCGCATTGCCGCCGGCAGCAGAGCCATTTTAACCTC
>CAYNTR010000067.1:0-12268 GCA_964400255.1 uncultured Halobacteria archaeon | reverse complement strand
CCAACACCTTTGGTTTTTATGCCCTGAATGGCAAGAGTCAGATAGCGTTCAAGGAAAACTCGAAGAAGCAGAGCGTATGTGACTTCCTTGAGCAGATACGGATGGCCAACCCGAAACAAGATATCGTGATAATCCTCGACAATTTTAGGTCCCACTGGGCGAACAAGACGAGGGAGAAGGCAAGGGAATTGAATATTTCCCTAGTATTCCTTCCGCCCTACTCCCCAGATCTCAACCCGATCGAATTCATCTGGAAGAGCATAAAGAGACATATCTCACCGCTATTCATCGAGACCAAAGAGATGTTCCTTGATACTATCCAGGGTGTCTTCTATACCTTGGCCAAGAGCTTAAGTTTCGCAGCTGATTGGATCAACGAATACCTAGAGAATAGGTTCTATTTGTTTTGTTAATGACTATAATTGGATTCACACTCGTTGACTTCCGTTGGCGCGACAACCGTGATGGAACTCGTCGGCTGCGTTTGCACGAGCGAGGCCATTGCAAGAAGAAGACACAGCACACCAACCGTCCCCAAGAGTACCCGCTTATTGATTCTCATAAGGGTAGGAAAGGTAAAATAGGTATTTAAAACTTTCTTGTCTTAATCGAATCTATATCATCTGATGAGGGAAGTATGTGGTACTGGAAAGAGATATTAAAATTAAAAGATAGAGGAAGATACGAATTATTTTATTTACCCCGCGTACTGGTCTAGTTGCTGCACGAATGACCCATATTATAGGCGCTTATATTACAGGCGCTTGAGGATTACTTAAGGTGCGAGGTCGAAAGTAATCAGCGAGGATGAGGAGTACACTAATGGAGCAGCGAGGTCAAAGCAAGCAGCTGAGATTCGACGAACTCTTCCGGCTGCTCAACTTCTGTAAGACGGTTGAGACCGAAGGAACCGACCCCTTTGACGTGGATGTGAAGAAGTTCCTGGCGACGCTGAAGCGGTATTACACGAAATGGAAGTCGTTAGACGATCTGCTTTTGGATGCAGAGGCGATAGCAGAATTAGCAAAGATAATTGAATTGCAGGAGAAATGGATAAAAGATCGCGCCTCGTCGTTCTATATCGATCCCGCGTTACTGGAACTTAAACTCAAACTGCTGGAGCCTGGTCAGTTAGCCGATGCATTCGTTAGAGCCTGGCATCCAATCATTGCGCTGGATCGACTCACGCCGGAACGGTTGAGGGAGGGATTGGAGTACTGGCATGCGTTAGCACCCCTTGGTGAACGTGGTGAAGAATTTCCGTTCCCCTTTACACCTGAGGCGGACGCATTCGACATTGCGGATTTAATTGCGTTGAACATCTTGTCAAAAACAGAGTTTGACGAGGCAGTACAAACAGTTTCAGAAGAGCTTGAGGAGCAGGGGCGAGTCGACTACCATGATTTTATTTATGGGGATTCATTCGAAGCCAGTGTGAAAAAGGCGTATCTGACGAGTTATCTGGTAAACGAAGGGAAGGCGGTACTTGACGTCAATCCCCTAGAAGAGGAAGTTTTTATCGCGTCGAGTGATATCAACCTCAACACGCAAGCAAATCAACCTATTAGTAAGTCTATTCCGATTTCGATAAGTTATGAGGATTGGGTACAATGGAGACAGAAGAGGAAGCACGGACGAGAACAGAACGGAAAGTGAAGAAGGCAGCTCAGTTATTACTTTTCAGAGGACATAGAATCCCCGGCGTTAAGGGCTGGGAACTCAAAAAGGCGTTGGGCGAGGATTATTTAGACGTCATCGAAGTATTAAATTCAGCTCTTGATAGGCTGGGCATGGAAGTCAAACGGATCAGCGCAGTAGGAGAAGAAAGCGCAGGAAAAAGGAAGGAAGATACGAAAACGGAGCGTGATCGATTTGTGATTGTGCTCAAAGATCCGGTTATTGAAAAGGCGTCAGGTGAACGAATCGATACTATCGCTATGCTCTCTGCGACCTTGGCATATATCATCGCAAAGCAGGGGAAAGCGCCGCGGAAAGCGGTAGAGGATTTTTTGAGCGCTAAATTCCCCAAGCAGCGCGTTTACTTCGCGCTGGACCGATTTATCAAGCAGGGCTATATTGGTGAAGACAATAACGTATTGTATACCGGTTGGAGAACACGCGCGGAAGTGGATAGGAAGACCCTGTTAGATTTGATTCTGGCTTCGTGACACTTTTTTGGACTGCGTTAGTTCTTAATGTTAGAAGCAGAAAAAAGTTTTTGCTATCCGATTCATCGTCGTTTTTCATCGATTCACTAAAAACGAAAACCGGCTTTACAGCTGTTTAGATGCGATAAAGTATATCCTTCTCCCTTCTCGGGAGTTGGGTTTTTAAAAATAGTTGTGTGGATGGCGAAACCATCCCCATCCATTTCCATTACGTAATAAATATCCCCCTGCTTTTCTACGGATGTATACCGTACTTCCGAAAGTAGATAGGGCCCATAAGGATTGGATAGCCGATTGGATGCCTAAAAGAGTTTATATATACCTTTAGCTAAACAGTTTTGCTATTGTTTAAGGTGGCACTCTTTTGATTCGCTTTCCAGCTTCATAGGTGCAGGATATAAGTCACGACCCACCGTCATAAATAGCGGGGCATCGCATCCGCAATGCCCAACCTGGAAATATCTCCCTACGTTATTTCTTATCATTCATTTCTCTTTGTTTTTTGCCGCAGCAGATTGTGCTTCATCTAGCCTTGAAATCCTGATTTGTCCCAGTCTTATCTGTATGGGACTGAATCCTTGCTGCGTCTTTACTTGTCATCTTTGATCCTTTTCCTTTTCCCATATTTTCACCTCCTCAATATTCCATCTAATAACTTATAGAGAATTTTGAAAAACCCCACGTTTGAAGCCGTAAAATTCATAGGCAATCGTTGATATAGCTCTATTTATGAAATCACTTACCGATTTTGCGTTTAATGAGGAGTACAAGCGAGTAAAACGTCTTGGCGATAGGCTTGCTGAGATTGAATCGTTGATTGATTGGGATGCGTTTCGCCCGATCGTGGGTAACATGTATGATCACAAGAGTGAACGAGGAGGCAGACCGAACATTGACGAGGTGATGATGGTCAAGTTGCTCATACTCCAGCAATGGCACGGGCTCTCCGATCCTGAACTGGAGAAGCAGGTTGCGGATCGGATCTCGTTCAGGAAGTTCCTTGGATTTCCAGAGAATATCCCTGATTATACGACGGTCTGGTATTTTAGAGAGCGGTTGACGAAGACCGGTAAAGACCAGGCAATATGGGCGGAACTCCAACGACAACTTGATGCTCTGGGTCTGGGAGTGAAGCAGGGTGTTGTCCAAGATGCGACGTTTATTACCGCTGATCCATCCAGGGCATGCGAAAGCTGGCACGCCGCGTGGCAATGATGCAGAGACGCGGAGGAGCAAGGATGGCACCTGGACAAAGAAAGGCAACAAATCCCATTTCGGCTACAAGCTTCACAGTAAGCTGGATACAGAGCTTGGCCTCATTCGCGAGCTCGAAACGACCACAGCATCGGTTCACGACAGTCAGGTAGACCTCTCCAAAAAGGGCGAAGTCGTATACCGAGATCGTGGTTATCAGGGCGCAGTAGCCAAGGGCTACTCCGCAACGATGAAACGAGGTGCTCGGGATCATCCACTAGGGATCATGGATAAGTTGCGGAATCTCAGAATCAGCAAGAAGAGAGCGCCCATTGAGCGGCACTATGCAGTAATTAAACGGGTATTCAACGCCGGACACGTGCTGGTCACCACGGTGCCGAGGGTGAACGTAAAGATGATCTTTACCGCCTTTGGATTTAACCTCTACCAGCTCTGCACGCTCAGGAGGCACGGAGCCGTCTGAGGTAGCGTGAGCTATCGACAAAAGACGGAAATGATGGGGAAAATGAGCACTAGGAGCCAAAAACTAGGAAAATAAGCATCATAGCGGCACGGTGAACGGTAACTTTTATGACCTTCTCGTAAAAATAGAAGTTAATCAAAAGCATCCAAAAGAGAATTGGAAGAATTCACTGATTCTAAAAGAGGGTTGATGAGACAAACCTTTAGAAAAGGTTGATCCACAATCACACATAGAAAAGGTGTGTACCAAAACTTGGGCGGGAGGGTTGGTAAGGGGGGCTCGGCCCCTTTCTTAATAGAATTCCACCTTCAATCCAGGTATATTCCGATAACCCTCATCCCGTGTCACCAGTATGGCGTTGTTTTCGAGCACTGAGGCAGCGATTAAAACGTCTATTAAATTGACCCTTTGACCTTTCTCTTGCAATTTCTGTTCGATCTCCGCGGCAATCCGCGAAGCGGTGAGTGTAAACGGCACAATAGCCAATTGTTCCAGGAATCTTAGAGCCACATCGTATTCCTTAACACGTCCGCACAGTTTGGGCCCCCGTAAGATCTCCCATGCCACAATCGCGGTAGTTTCAAGCTGCAATTCCTTTATCGCGTTATATTTGCCTATTGCACCCTCTTTCCCACGCAGAAAGTCAATGATAAACGTCGTCTCAAGGCAGTATCTCTGCATCTTCAGTGAATTTCTTCCTCCCCTCTTTTATCACGGGCTCAACATCAAAGTCTTTCCACATACCCGCGAATTCCCTCAAGTCGATCCTGCTCTTATTAGTAAGCCGCTTAATAACCTCACTGAAGCTCTCTCCTTCCAGCTTCTCGCCTTTGAGCTTCCTATATGCTTCATCCGTAATGGTTATTGTTTTCGTCCCCATCCCAGTATATGTATGTGTATGTTTAACCTTTATAAAGGTACCTTTTGTGACTGGTTGTAATCCATCACACCTTTAGAAAAGTTGTGTACCAAAACTTGGGCGGGAGGATTGGTAAGGGTGGTTTGGCCTCTTATTAAAGAAGCTCATTCCTTCGGTCATTCAAAAAAGTACCGTTGGTACCAAAAGAAAAAAGCAGCGCGAAGGGTGAGAGTGTTTCATTGCTTCCACGGCAAACCTCCTGTTGCCGAGGCAATCTGCGCTGAGCAAGAAATAGAGCGTAATTTCGAGCGGGGTTTTGGGGTTTAGTTGCGCAAAGATTATTCTCAAATTTTCAATCTACATTATGATTTAACACCTATTTGATGCCAAACCACTTTGCTTCCTCTTTAAAAAAGTAATATTTCGGATCAAATCTTTGTGTGAGGTATCCTGCTAAAATACCACAAATGGCTATCAGGAGATTTTTGGTGATAATAGAGACGATCAATATAACAGCAGCTATTCCAATAGACAGAGGAAGCGCTTTTTTGTAATGGTTCTCCTTTGCCGATTTAAAATGCTCGACTAATTCGCTTGGAGGCTCTTTCTCACTGATTACTGCCTTTGCTATAGAAGCAGAAGACAGACATGCCTGCTCTATGATTTCGTCCAAATTATTTTTCGGCTTGACACTATTGACGATTTTTTTAACGTGATGGGGCGATGAAAGAGCAGTATCGATACCCGTTTTAATGGCATCCTCAGGGACTGCCGTATACGATAGATCGTACTCCCGAGAATCATGAGCTAATCCGAGAAATCCCCTCGCTACACTTTTATCTTGAACATAGTGCAGAGCTCTTCCCAAATTTTTCATTGCTTGAAAGTCGTCTCCGTTTAGATATACCTGTCTTGAATTCCAAATGTGTTTCATTATCACCCCTAAATCGGGGTCATGATGGGGCATACGAGCCGTATACACACTCCCTCGCCTGCCAACACGCAAAACTTTATCAGGATACTTATCTGGTTCTATAGAGCCATCAACAAGTGCTTTTTCCAAGTTCTTTGGCAAGCCCAAATATCTAGATATTGCTTTTGCTATGGCGATATGGCTCTTCCATTTCATAAAATGCCCCAGCCGGGAATTGAACCCGGATGTTAGGCTCCGCAGGCCCAACGGATATCCGTTACCACACTGGGGCTTCCGACTCACCCTTCAATAACTTTTACAAGGACTTCTCGCCGTCGAGGGCCGTCGCATTCAACGAACAGGATACTCTGCCATGTACCAAGCGCTAATTTACCGTTCTCGATAGGAATCGTAACGCTTGGCCCGAGTAAAACAGACCTCAGATGTGAAGACGCGTTATGATCGATTCGATCATGCAGGTAGCCTTTCCCACTCGGGACTAACCCGCCCAGGATCCGTACAATATCGCTTTTCAACCCGGCTTCGTTCTCATTGATGGTGACTCCGGTAGTTGTATGCGTTGTAAAAACGACGCAAATGCCCGAACCAATGTTTTTACTGCTCACGATACCGTTTACTTCTCGTGATATATCGATAAGCTCGGTACCTTCCTTCGTCCTTAGTTCTATTCGTTCCATGCTATTTAAGATATTGAGATAATACCATAAGATGTACTTTTACTATGGATGCGTAGAGCAGAGAGAGGTGAGGGACCACGAGAATTCATGCGATCAACACAGAACTGTATGAAAGAGAAAGTGTTTATCAAAAAATGGCTGTTTCTTTGGTCAAGCTTTCTTTTAAGCCCTTACTGGGCTTGTGGGTAAACCCTTACAGGGTTTTCGGGGTGGTAGGGGCAGAGCCCCTACATGGGGCGGCGCCCCACCTAAGAAAGGATGCGAGGTGTGAAAAGTGCAACTGTTGTTCATCCATTCTGATTATATAGAATACGAAGCGAAAGAGAAAACGAGAGTTGCGGAGGAAATCGAGGCGGCAAAGAGGAACGAGCGGATAGACGAGGCTCTGGTTGCTTTTATTGCGGTGGAACAGGACGACGAGACTAATGTGAGCTCTGTCGTGGAGAAGGCTGCGGAAGAAGCACTTTCTATTTTCGAAAAGGTTAACGCGGAACGGATTGTCTTGTACCCGTATGCGCATTTAAGCTCTGAGCTGGCTTCTGCAGAGAAGAGCGTCGAGATATTGCGAGGGCTGGAAGCGAATTTGCGCTCACGGGGTGTGGACGTAACGAGAGCACCCTTTGGATGGTACAAGTCGTTTACGTTACGATGCAAAGGGCACCCGTTATCCGAGTTATCACGGAAAATAACGGTTCTTGCGGCGGAAACGAAAGAAGGAGAGGGAGAAAAGCAATCAAAGGCGTTAGAAGCAGAGGAAAAAGCGGTATCTCATTTCTTCTTTACAGGTGACGAGGGTACCCTCATCGGAACGAATGATTATGAATTTGGCGAGAAAGACGAGAATTTAAGGAAGTTCTTTCTGTATGAAAGTGAGAAGCGGCGAGAGGTCGATAAGATACCACCGCATGTGGAACTGATGAAGCGGTTGGAAATCGCAGACTACGAACCTTCCTCGGATCCCGGGAATCTGCGGTTTTACCCCAAGGGCAAGTTGATCAAGTCGCTCTTGGAAGATTACGTCCGAAATTCCGTAGCCGAATATGGTGCTGTTGAGGTCGAAACGCCGATAATGTATAGTGCTTTGCATCCTTCGCTCAAGGATTACCTCGAACGGTTTCCTGCACGCCAATATTCACTTTTAGGGAAAGGAGGAAAGCCTGATTTATTCCTACGGTTCTCCGCGTGCTTCGGTCAGTTCCTCATGAGTAAGGAGATGAGTATATCGTATAAGAACCTGCCGTTGAAGATTTTTGAGCTTGCACCCTCTTTCCGGAAGGAGAAGCGCGGTGAGCTCGTTGGACTTCGGCGTCTGAGAAAGTTCACGATGCCGGACATGCACACGTTATGCAGGGATATGGACGAAGCATTGGTGGAGTTCAAGAAGCAATTTGAGTTCTGTATGCGCATCTTATCGGACATTGGATTTTCGCCATCGAACTATGAAGTTGCAATCCGGTTCACCAAGGATTTCTACGAGGACGGGGCGAACAAAGAATTCATAGATAATTTGGTGGGCATGGCAGGAAAACCCGTGCTCATAGAGATGTGGGATCAGCGCTTCTTCTACTTCGTGCTCAAGTTCGAATTCAACTTTGTGGACGTATTAGGAAAGGCTTCGGCGTTGTCCACGGTCCAGATAGATGTTGAAAATGCAGACCGCTACGGTATAACCTACACTGATACAGATGGCGCACTCAAGAGCCCGATTATACTCCATTGTTCGCCGAGCGGCGCGATCGAACGATGCATCTATGCGCTATTGGAGAAGGCATATCTGGATAAGGAAGCAGGGATTATGCCTCTGCTTCCCTTATGGCTTTCGCCGACCCAGTTGCGATTCATTCCTGTTGCCGAGCGACATCTGGACCACATCAATGAAATACTCCCGGTACTGAACGGCATACGCGTGGATGTGGACGACCGCGATGAGACCGTGTCGAAGAAAATACGAGATGCGGGTCGTGAATGGATACCGTATGTTGCTGTTGTAGGTGATAAAGAGGTTGAGCGGGACACGTTGAGTGTGACGATCCGGGAAGAATCGGGCGAGAAAAAGCAAAAAGTGGAGGAGATGAGTGTTATGGAGTTGAAAGCGAGAATTGAGGCTGGTTTGAAGAATAAACCGTTCCGATCGCTACCGCTCTCCCCTAAGTTGTCCGAACGCGCAAAGTTCGCGGGCTAACGGATCTTATCCATGCTCCCGCTTCGGTAGCCTTCAAGATCAAGCGTGACGTACGTGAATCCAAGCGCTTTCAATTTCAGGCACACGTGCTCAAATAGGCGAGTATCACAAAAAGCGTCCAGTTCGTCTTGAGCAATCTCGATCCTCGCTAGGCCTCCGCGATGCAGTCGAACCCTGAGCTGTTTGAATCCTAATTCGTGCAAGAAATCCTCAGCTCCCTCGATCATCGTAAGCTTTTCCGTTGTTAGCCGCTCCCCGTATTCTATCCGCGTTGCCAAACAAGGTGAAGAGGGCTTATCCCAGAACGGCAGCCCGATCTCTTTCGCTATTTGTCTTACTTCGTGCTTTGTTATGCCCGCTTCGACAAACGGGTGCCAAATACCCGCTTCTTGGGCTGCTGCGACACCTGGCCGGTATTCCTCGAGGTCCGAAACCGTTACGCCCTCCGCAATGGTTGTGATCCCCTCTTCAGCTGCAATTTCCTTTAAAAACTTCACACAGTCACGTTTGCAATAGTAGCATCGGTTATACGAATTCTCCACAAAAGCTTTGTTTTCCTGCCACGAGAAAGGCACTATGGTATGCGATATGCCCGCTTGAGTCACGAAATTCTTGAGCTGCTCCATGTCTCGTCGTGGGAAGAGTGCACTATCCACTGTTACGGCGAGGACGCGCTCTTTGCCGAGCACATCGTACGAAACTTTGAGCAATACCCCGCTGTCAACGCCGCCTGAAAACGCAACGAGCATTCTCGTTCTTCCCTCTATACTCTTGCGTAATTCCTCAAGTTTCTTGTTCACCGAACGATCGAGCATCGTGGATTAAAGCGTATGTTTTATATAGTATTGTGCATCAACCTTTTTAAACGATGAGAAAAATAGTGAACAAGCCACAGGTGAAGTCGCTTGTGTTCTATGGGCTTTTGCTGATACCCACTGCTTTCTTGTGCTGTGACCAGAATTTGGACAAAAATACCGCCTTTTTCATCGTGTTACTCGCAATGCTCCTGACAAGCGTCATAGAGCTTCCCGTACTTACGGTGCGAACCAAAAAGCCGGAGTATAGCGAGAGCGAAGCGCAGTGTATCGGAGAGATGTACGGAGTATCGATAATGGAAGAGATGCAGACCGATGAGGAAAAGAGATACAACACACGGATAACATTAAATCTGGGTGGTTTCATTATACCACTGCTCTTCTCGCTCTATCTGCTGTTCTCTGTGAATCGGATGGAAAACACGTCGCTCCCACTGTTAGAAGTGACAATGGCCACCTTATTCATGACACTCATTGCCTATATGGTTTCAGAGGTAAAAGGCGGGATCGGGATACTCGTTCCGAACTATACGGGCATCTTTGCTATTCCCGTTGGACTTGTACTTGCGCCTTCGGGACTGCCACTTGAACTCATAGCAGAGGTGTTGATATTTGTACCCGCAATCTTTGGCATACTGTTGGGGATGCTGATTGCGCTGATCACACTGTCTCATGAAGAGGAGGGAAGCGCGTTCTTTAATATCGGCGGTGTTGGCAGTTTTTATACTATATACCTCATCTCATTTCTGGCACTATTGATTAGCAGTATAGCTTAAGACCTACGGTGCGTAAACAGGTATTAGGTATTACAGACAGGGTGAAAGTAGATGCGAATAGCGATAATTGGCGGTGCCGGCGGAATGGGGGCATGGTTTGCCCACTTTTTCAACGAGAACAACCTTGACGTGCGGATAGTGGATATCAGCGATGACACCGAGGCAGTAGCAGCGAAACTGGGTGTACCATTTTCAACTACTAACATTTTGACGCTGGATACGGGAGCGTTACGAGCAGCGTTTGCAGATACTGATGTCGTGCTCGTCTCGGTGCCGATCGATATAACCGGACGTGTGATCGAGTGTGTGGGACCGGCACTGCACGACGGATCGCTCCTGATGGATGTCACATCGGTGAAAAAAGTGCCCGTTGAGCTTATGGAAAACTGCACCAGCAAAGAGGTGGAGATTCTGGGCACGCATCCGTTATTCGGGCCGTCTACAAAGGGTTTGCGTGGTATGCCGGTCATATTCGTGCCGGTACGAAAAGGGCCACTCTACGAACAGATATATGACCTGTATGAGCGAAACGGGGCGAAGATAGAATTTTTGAGGGCAGCAGAGCACGATGCGATAATGGCGGTTATCCAGGGGCTGCCAAATTTTGTCCTCTTCTCCTTTGGTATCACGCTCAAAGATCTTGAGTTTGATGTTGAACGGGCACGACGATTCATGGGCCCGATGTACGAGGTCGTCCTGGATTTTGTGGGCAGGCTGTTGCATCAAGATCCACGACTCTACGCGCAGATACAGACGAATTTTGAGATGCACACGGTACACGAAGCTTTTCTGGTTGCGGCAACGCGATTATCCGAGCTCGTAGCCGAAGGGAACGTAGATGCAATAATAGAAGAGCTGAGGATGGCGAAACAGCATTTTGGGAATACCGACCGCGCGATGCGAGACTCGGATAGGATAATCGAGGAGAAAATAAACCTTTCTTTGCAAACACACGCTTCAGCAAAAGAAAAATAATAGGAAAAGGGATTTTTTCCCTTTCTTTTTCTTATCTTTACTCCAACCTGACAGCTGGGATCCAGTTGTGATAAGTACGACCATTTACATCTACAAACTCAGTGCACGTGATTATCCCTCCCGTTGCGTTAAACTCCGATGAATGGATGATCTGAGGATACGAGCCGGTGCGAATAGTATAGTTGTATACATGATCTTTCAGCAGCATGACGCTAGAAAACTCGTCCGTTGCGTTACGGAGTGTTATGTTGGAATAATCGCCATTGTAGTCGTTCCACGTGCCGTTTGCTATCAAAGTGGTGCCATCAAATAATTCGATCGATTCGGTGTGTCCACCGGTTCCCGCGCAAGGATAGGTGTACAATTTACTAATGGTGAGGTTGCATGAAGGTATGATTGTGCCATTGTGCGTGCCTGAGATGCTTGGGTACGTGCCTTTGCCGGTGTCAAAGATGCACGGCCCAAGTTTAAAGAGGGGCAGCCAGTCCCCACCATTTTGGACATTCCCTGAAGCAGTGTAGGGAAGCAGGGTTTCTCCAAATCCATCGCCATTTGTGTCCGTTCCTGCATAATCGCTCAGGTAATTTCCACCCCGGTAAGGCCCCCCTATGATGTTTGGGCCGGTACTGTTGGTGATGTTCCAGATATTGTTGCCCTCATCATAAGCGTTGATTGGATTGTCGAAGTAGTTGTTGTAGATGAGGTTAGTGGAGGTTGGAAGATGAAGTCTTATTCCCCCTTGACCGTTTCCTGTGATGATATTATTAAGAGTATTTTGATTTACTTTTCAAATCCTCCTTTTATTTATATACTTTATGGGTATTTTCTCCTTTTTCGAGGGTTTTTCAAAATCCTCTTAAAAATGTTGTTGCGACTGGAATCAGCCTGAAGGAAGATACCCACTCCTTCATTATTCATTGCACTGGTGTTTGCTAATTTGTTATAATGCGACCAAATGAGTAAGAAACCGCCCGCGTTGTTATCAGTGACGGTACAATTCTCCACGCGGCTATTGTTCGTAAAGGAAAGGGTAATTGGGTCGCCGTCGCTGTAGTTGATGTTTTTCACCGTTACGTTCTCACAACCGACAACGGAGAGCTTCTTCGTAGCATAGTTGTCAATGATAAGGTCGCTCTTGTTGTAGATATAATTAGACTTGTTGCTAATTAAAGGCAATCGTCACTAAGGGGCTTTTAAATAGGAT
>CAYNTR010000066.1:0-12325 GCA_964400255.1 uncultured Halobacteria archaeon | reverse complement strand
TATATAGTGAACTGATGAAAAATAGTGCTATGCAATACCAATATTGTTTGGTACGCCAACTTTTGGGATACGTTAAAAGAAGAACACCTATGATTTTGAAGTTTTCTAAGTTACTAACTCACGTTTCTCCTTCTTCACCACCTGTATCTCGTCTATCCGTGTATGCGGATAGTTCCCTGTTTCGTCCTTCTCCTCCGCCTTTACCATGTCCCAAATCGTCAACAGCGCAACGGATAATCCATGGAGTGCATCCATCTCCACCCCGGTTTTGCCGACTGATTTCACCCATACCGCTGCTTCTATGTTATCATCACCAACCGTAAATTCGACCTTTACGCTTTCGATATTTATCTGGTGGCAGAGCGGAATGACCTCAGGCGTCTTTTTCACCGCTAATATCGCGGCCATCTCCGCACACTCGAGCACATTCCCTTTCTTAGTGGTTTTATTAAGGATCTTCTCCACCGTGCTCGGTTTCAGTTTTATCCTACCGGAAGCGATAGATACGCGTTCAACCTCGCCTTTCTTGCTGATATCAATCATACCCGCGCTGTGCCGCTGCATGATCCATATCCCTCACGGTGGTGGCCAGACACCGAAATAGATCTCCAGCCCGATGATCACCACGCCAATGAACACGCCTATAAGGATGATCATCTTCGGCGACAGCTTCACCGCGGATTCTTCAACATCGTAATAGCGCATCAATCCGGCGGAGGACATGAGTCCACGTTCTTCCCCTGAACTGCTACTTGTTTTCTTTTCCGGTTTTTTTGCTTTTTTTCCCGGTCTTCCTTTTACCATGGTCTCTCACTTATTATATTCCTTTCGTGTCTTTAATTATCTCCACGGTCGTGCCATTAACATCAAGGATAGTTCCCTCTGTTTTTAGTTCACGCGCACTTCCCATGAGTTCCACCTCAGTTGCGGTGGCATTCTCGATATCCTTGGTATCCAGATCCTCCACGTATATCTTCAGTGCGCCCAATGGTGCATTTAATGGTATTCCCTGCTCAGATTTGTAATGCCTTACGGCTCGAACAATATCCGCAATGCGGTCCCCTTCGGCCTCAGCTTCCACGTCGATCATATGCTGCTTTACCTCGGGCCAGTGCGCTCTATGCACGCTCGTTTCCTTTGAGATATACGAATACATCTCCTCGGCATAAAACGGAATAAACGGCGCAAGCAGTTTAGCAAGCGTATCGAGCGTTTCAAACAATGCATATCTGGCTGACTCCTTTCCCTCCTCGTCAGACCGTCCGTATAATCTCGATTTTGCCAGTTCGATATAATCATCCGCCAGCACGTTCCACGCAAAAGCGCGTAGCTCTTTCATCGCCTCGTCGAACTTGTAGTTATCCATCGCGTCCGTCACCGATAGGACGAGCCTGTTCAGTTTTGAGAGCAGCCATTTATCAACGACCTGTAGATTTACCGCTCTCTCCTCGTAGTTGTACTCTGATAAATGAAACATGGAGAATCGGAGAATACTCCACAGCTTTTGCATAAATTTACTCGCGGCTACGATATCCTTCCATCTGAATTGGACGTCTGAGCCGACCGCACCGCCAATTGCCGCCCACTGCCTGAATACATCCGCACCGTGCTCGCGAATCACCTCATCGGGCGAAATGAAGTTATTTCGTGATTTGCTCATCTTATAGCCGTCCTCGCCCAGGACCATGCCGTTGATTAAGATCGTCTCCCAGGGAATTTGTTTGGTAAGTGCGAGCGAGCGCAGGATAGTATAAAACGCCCATGTTCGTATAATGTCGTGCCCTTGTGGTCTTAATTGTACGGGGTATGCGATTTTAGATGGTTTGCCTGCATTGAGGTCCCAGCCAGCAACCCAAAGAGCACTTAACGAGGAGTCCATCCAGGTATCTAACACATCCTCCTCACCTTTAAATTCGGTACTGCCGCAGTTAGCACACGGCTCCTTCGGGCTGGTTATCGAGGGATCAACCGGCAGTTCAGCCTCAGAGGCCACCTTCACGGTACCGCAGCGCACACAATACCACACGGGAATCGGCACGCTGAAAATCCGCTGCCGGGAGATGCACCAGTCCCATTCCATAGACTCAACCCAATTTTTCAGTCTGATAGCGAAATGCTCGGGATACCATGCTATCTTCTCTGACGCTTTTATTATCTCGTTGTGCCTCACGCGTACGAACCACTGTCGTGTAGAGATGATCTCAATCGGCGTTTTACAGCGCCAGCAAACACCCACATTTTGTGGTAACCGCTCACGTTTCTTGAGCAGCCCTTGTGCATCTAAGTCTTCAATTATTCTCGCTTTGCATTCAGTAACGCTGAGCCCCTCATAGCCGCGTGCCGCTTCGGTCATCCGCCCACGTTCGTCGATTGAAGCTATTAACGGGAGGCTGTGTAAAGCCCACCATCGCACGTCCTGCCGGTCACCAAACGTGCAGATCATCACCATGCCGGTGCCAAACGCAGGGTCAACGCTCTCGTCTTCATACACCTTCACGGCATGCTCGAATATCGGGACGATCAGTTCTTTTCCCGCGATATTTTTATACCGCTCGTCGTCAGGATGCACCGCCACGGCAACACAACTCGCCAGCAGTTCTGGTCTCGTGGTCGCTATCTCGACGTACTCCGGTTCCTGTTCCGCGTCTACGCCGGTTTTTTTGAAGAGTATATAATTCAATGAGGCATCGCGATCTTCATATTCCACCTCCGCAAAGGCGATTGCCGTCTCGCAGCGCGGACACCAGTTCACGGGATACTCTTCCTGATAGATCAGCCCATCATGGTACATTCGTACGAATGAAAGTTGCGTAAATCGTTTGTAGCGGTCTTCCATCGTCACAAATTCCTTGCTCCAGTCTATCGACATGCCGAGCTTCTGCATCATACCCTTCATTTGCGCGATGTTCTCTCTCGTCAGTTGTTTGCAGAGCTCTCGGAACTTCTGCTTGTCGATTTGGCGCTTTGAAATCCCGTGACGCTCCTCTACTTTCACCTCAGTCGGCAGCCCATGACAGTCCCATCCCTGCGGGAACATCACATTGAAACCCCGCATTCGCTTGTATCGTGCGAGAAAATCAATATAGCACCAGTTTAAAGCATTTCCGACGTGGAAATCACCCGTCGGGTAAGGTGGCGGCGTGTCTATGATGTACGACGGCTTATCGGATGACGCATCAAAATAATAGAGTGAATCATTCCAGGTCTCAAGCCACTTTCGCTCTACGATCTCCGGTCGGTATTTCTTGTCCATTTTCATGTTCATGCGCTCTTTGGCTTCCCGCTATTACAATAACGATATGTGCTTTTATTCTTAGTGCTCTTTAATAAAGCAATGCTTAAGATTTTAGATCCACAATATGGGAACGACTTTATTGGACGAGAAGAAAAGATCAAAGAGCTTAAAAGAAAGGTTGAGAAGAATGGGATCGTCGTTGTAACCGGTGACAGAGGTATTGGAAAGACAAATTTGATACTTGTTGTAAAGGAAGACATGGGAAAGGAAAAAGAATGCCATTTTGTCAATGGATCGCTATTCTACGAAGAAATGGGCAAAATTTTCAAACCCCCTTGGTATAAAAGAATCCATGGATTTTCTGCTTCACTTATCGCTGGCGGTGGGATTAGCTGGGATCCCATGAAGCCTTTCATTTTGGAATACATGGAGAAATCTGAAGAGAAAATGATTTTTGTAGAAAATGCTCAAGAAATGGATAAAAAGGCATTAGAGACAATTTTTGATGCTTCTCGTAGGAATGACCGGTTGCGATTCGTTCTCGAGATTGCCACTCCTTACATGCCTGACGTCAAGCTGAGAGTGAGTTTTTATGAAATCGTTGAATTAGACGAATTAAGCGATAAGAGTATAGAGAAGATAGTGAGGATAGATTGTCCAAATTTTTCTGATGTGATTGTGAAGAGGATTGTTTCTCTTTCAAAGGGCTATCCGTACGTTGCGCGGTCGCTTGCCTATATCTGTGATAATAAAGACTCCGAAGAAGAGATCCCCCGATTTCTGAATACGTTAAGAGACGAGGATATGAAATACAATCTTAACAAGATTCATGGGGAAGTCTTAGCAACGTTAGACGCAGATTCTAAGGCAGCTATAAAGAGGTTGGCAGTTGCTCCTGAGACATTGACTCTGAATTTGATAGCGGCTTTCTGTGGTGACGATGTGGATCCTTCGCTTACTGATCTTAGCGAACGAGGGATCCTTATAAAATCAGAAGAAAAAATCTACCGCATCTATCATCCGCTTTTTAGAGAGTATTTGAGAAGCATACAACCAGTAGTGTTCAAAACTAAACAGGGGATTTATAGTGAAGCACTAGAAAAGGTCAAAGGTGAGTTTGATTCGATTTACATCCTTTTTGAAGTGCTAAATGAACCTTTTTTTGAGGGCTTACTAAAACAAACAGAGCATTACGAAGCCCTTAATTCTGTCGGAATTCAGGCATATACCTGGGGGAAATTAGAGCACGCATTCAGTGCATGGATGCACCTTTTCGAACTCGCCAAAACTAAAGATAAGGCGTGGGAATCAAGTGCAATGGGAAACATAGGCATTGTCTATCAAACCAAAGGAGACCTTGACAAGGCGTTGGAATATTACGGGTGGTCTCTGAAAATAAACGAGGAATTAGGCAGAAAAGAGGGCATGGCTTCCAATTATGTAAACATAGGCAATGTCTATCAGACCCAAGGCGATCTTGAGACGGCATTGGAATATTACGGGAAGTCTTTGGAACTGGACGAGGAGTTAGGCTGGAAAGTGGATATGGCAATAACTCTTGGAAATATGGGCCTTGTCTACTTGACTAGAGGGGAATATGATAGAGCTTTGGAATATTTTGTGAAGGCACTGAAATTGAATGAGGAGCAGGGTAGAAAAGGAGGGATAGCAAAACAGCTTGGGAATATAGGCTATATCTGCGCAGATAAAGGGAAATTAGATAGCGCGTTAAAATATTTTGAAAAAGCATTAGAATTGGTTGAGGCTTTGGGAAATAAAGGTGAAATAGCTGCACAACTTGGAAGCATCGGCGTTGTTTATCTGTATAAAGGAGAACTTGAAAAAGCTTTGGAATTTTTCGAGAAGGCTTTGAGAGAGTATGAAGAATTGGAGAGCAAAAAAGAAATAGCGATAGGCTCTGTAAACATCGGCATTGTTTATCTGTCTAAAGGAGAACCTGATAAAGCTTTGGAATATTTCGAGAGGGCATTGAAACTGGATGAGTACCTGAAAAGTAAAGACGGAATGGCAGTAGACTTCGTAAACATAGGCAAAGTCTACCGAAACAAAGGGGAACTTGATAAAGCTTTAGAATATTTCGAGAAGGCATTGAAACTGGTGGAGTATCTAAAAAGTAAAGAAGGGATAGCTCATGTCTTTGGAGACATAGGCATTGTCTACGGTACCAAAGGAGAATTTGATAGAGCTTTGGAATGTTTCGAGAAGGCGTTAAAACTCGCTGATGAGTTGAAAGTAAAAAAAGGGATAGCTGTACAGCTTGGAAATATGGGCAATGTCTACCTAACCAAAGGGGATTTTGACAAGGCACGGGGATATTTCGGTAAGGCATTGCAAATATTCAAAGAGATAGGGGGCAGAATAGAAACAGCGCGTACATTAATGAACATTGGTGATGTTTTTATTCAAAAAGGTAATAAAGAACGGGCTTTGGATCATTACTTGGAAGCTCAGGATCTTGTGATAGGCTACGATTCTCCTCTTTTTGGAAGCATCAATGAAAGGATAACCAAGCTGTTGAAAATGGGATAAAATCAAATAAAAATGCGAAAGATACTCAGGGCAACACAAAAAGAATATAAACAGAGCATAGTTCTCCGTGAGGACTTGAAGCTTTCGAGGGGTAAAGCGGCTGTACAGACCGCTCATGCTGCTATTCTCAGTTACGAACGCGCTTCGTTACACGACCGGAAAAAATGGAAAGAGCAGGGTCAGAAGAAGGTTGCACTGAAAGTGCCGGACCTTTCAGAATTATATGAAGTACGGGACGACGCAGAACGGCTGGGCCTGCCGTGTGCGATCGTCGAAGATGCGGGGCTGACCGAAATACCGCCGGGAACGGTAACTGCCTTAGGCATAGGGCCTGCACCGGCCGAGGAGATCGATAAAGTCACCAAAGATTTGGATCTGTTTTAATGTATCATCGGGAAAAGAGAAGATGACATTTAAAGAGGAGGCAATTCACGGCCTGCGGTTGTACCAATCTAGTGCTGCGGACGAAGGACCGACCAAACTCTTCGTCGGTGGCCTCCACGGTAACGAAGGCCTTTATACCGCACCGATTCTCGAACGGTTGGCACAGGAGGAAATAACAGTAGGAAAGACGATAATTATCCCCAGTCTGGTGGAAAACAGCACGTATATTGGCGTTTTAACCGAGGACTATTACCGGAGCGCAGCAGGTATGAAGTTACTGCACCTCATTAACGAATACAAGCCACGTTTTTATTTCGAGCTGCACGCGTATGAACAGCAGTCGTATTCATCGTTGACCGATCCTGACCGAGTGAAGAAGATAGGAGTCCCGAATTTTATTGATCTAGACGACGGTATTCTCATCGGGTCTATTGCGCCTCTTCTGCGGCGCAAGTTCACTGTGCACGATTTCTGCATGACCATCGAAGTTCCGAAATGGCAAAGTGAGCGTGAGGAGCTTAAGGAAAAAGTCTTGAAGGTTTTACGAATCGCACTGAGGAAGACAGCCCGTGAGGAACTGATGCGTGAGTTTAGAGCGAAGTATCCGGCGCAGGTACAAATGGCTGAGGAATTGTTCACTAAATATTACCGGCATATGCTGAAGCCATTTTAAGTGTGATTGCTGGGTGCACCTGCAACTCACGCATCCTTAGAGAAGAGCGAAATTATGCGCAATTTTTATTAGCTTGAGTGTTTTACTCTATGATATACGAATACTAATGTGATGGTGGAGCGATACAAAGCATGTTTAACCTTACTAAACGCGTCTTCAAAATCATTCGCGTCGTGTGGAAATATCGCTTGATTTCATCCCTTCTCCTGTTCTACCGCAGTTACGTTAAAGCGGGCTTGCCCATTGAACCACTCTGCGCACCGGATGAGGGCTGGGAGGAGGAAGGAGAGCGCCTGAGGCTGGCATTGACCGAGCTTGGCCCTACCTTCATCAAATTAGGGCAGCTCTTGAGTCAACGTCCTGACATCGTCCCGCCACCCATTATTGCGGAACTCCAGAAGTTACAATCAGGGGTTGCCCCGCTGCCCTTTGAGGAGATCAGTCGTTCGGTGACCTTCCCCTGCGAGTGCCGCTCGGAGGAAACGGGAGAGCTGTATTCCACATGTAAACGGTTGGAGGATGTCTTCGAGGAGATCAACAAAAAGCCGTTAGCGAGCGGTTCGATTGCGCAGATTCATCGTGCGAAGCTGAATGGAACCGAGGTGGTCGTGAAGGTCTTGAAGCCAGGGATTGAGCGTGTGATTGATGCGGACCTCAACCTCCTCAAGATGATGCTTCCCGTTGGCGCAAAGTTCCTCCGTGTTAAAGGCTTCGATCCTAATCTCATCGTGGATGAGCTCTCGATCATGCTGAAGAACGAAATCGACATGAGACTCGAAGCGCTGCATATCGAGCGGTTTTTACGGAACTTCAAGGAGTGGGATAAGGTGGTCATTCCCCGTGTCTACTGGGAGTACACCAACAATCAGGTACTCGTGATGGATTTTATTAAAGGGCCGACAGTGGGATCGCGTCCTCAACTCAGTGAAGAGCAATCACGCTATTACGCGAACCTTATAACGAAGGCCTTTTTGAAGATGGTGTACCTCGACGGCTTTTATCATGCTGATCCGCACAGCGGCAATATCGTGTTACTCGACGGAGGCAAGATAGCGTTTCTTGACTTCGGGGCTGTGGGGCGGCTCAGAGAGGAGGTGAAGCTCGATGCGCTCGAAGTTTTCTATGCCTTTTACCAAGGTGACGTGAGTAAAGCGCTGAAAGGGTTCATAAAACTCGTGGGAATAACGGAGAAAGACATTGACATTGATGCGTTTTACGCTGACCTCGATGAGCTGATTGAGAAGTTTCAAGTGGGGCGCTATGAGAAAGGTCAGGGGGACAACCTTGCGCGGCTTTCGCTCAAATACGGTCTTCCTGCGCCTCGCGCGTTCGTGGTGCTTGAGCGGGCGATACTGCTCGTTGAGGGCGTGTGTAATGAACTCTATCGCTATTTTGACATTCGGGAGGCGATATCGGAGCAGTTTAGTGTTGAGGAGCTTGCCAAAGCGGAGATCAAACGTGGCTTTAAGCGAATCTCAGATGCTTCACTGAAGCTTGTCCGAAACCTTCCGGACATCGTGGATCGGTATGTTGAAGGCTATCCAAAGCAGACACAGGAGAGTGCGGAGCGGCGCTCTCAGTCATGGGCCCCCTATGTTGTCGCTGTGGTCATTGCGAGCGTTGGGCTGATTTTTTCACTCTGTTCGTCACTTGGTGTGGTCACGATGCCTCTCCAGGCCGTACTCTATGTGCCTGTCGTTGCGCTGGTTCTTGCAGCGCTTGTAACCATCTTATCATCGCGTAAATGACTTGCAAGACCATCGAATAGATGGACCGAACGAGAGAGAGGAAGTTACCGCAGCATATTTGCTGCTTCCTGTACCGCACCGAGTTTTCCGATGATAGTCACCTCATCCCCATCCTGAAGTGTTGTTTGACCGTGTGCGATCAGCGATTTACCCGCCCTCCGCACCAATACGATCAACGTATCCACGGGTAATGATATGTCTTTTATAGCCTTTCCTATTATGCGCTTATTGGACACTTCAACCTCGAGTATATCACCCTCTTCGGTAACCTCGCACATGGTAAATAAATCAGGATGCCCTACCATACCGTCGAGCATGAGAGCAGTGGCGGTGATGGGGCTAATTGAGCGGATACCCAAATTCCTGAACGCCTGGAGGTTTTCAGGGTTATTTACGCGCGCGACGAGTTTCTCTTCAGTGAACCCGAATTTCGTCTTGGCAATCTGACAGACGAGCAGATTGGTGTTATCCTGATCGGTGGTTGCGACAAGGTACTTGGCATGTTCGATTCCTGCTTCTTTGAGCATTGCGACATCTTCCGCATCTCCGTGAATTGCTCGAATGCCCAGCTTAATCGCTTTTTGGCAGTTCGCTTCGTCATTATCGATAATCACAACGTTCTCGCCGCGTTTGAGGAACCGTTCTGCCAGCGCCCTTCCCACTCCACCTCCGCCAACCATCAGTATTTCCATAGGTATTACTCCTGTTCTTTCTGCTATAAATCTTGCGGAAATACCTGTTGCGAGTACGGTAAGCATGATGGTAAGAAACATCAATCCGAGAAGGCTGGTGGATTCTGAACTGAACCCTAAATCCCTCAGTCTTATAGCAAAGTACACGGCCATTGAGGCAGGGACAACACCGCGCGGTCCCATTGCCGCGATGAAGAGCTTTTCACCACGATTCAAATCAGAGGTCTGCGTCGATGCAAATACGGCTATAGGTCTTATGACAACGAGCAGCAAAACCACTAAAAGTATACCGTTAAAACCAATTGCCCTGATAGCGTCAAAATCGATTATCGCGGAGAGCAAAATGAAAATAACGGAGAGCAAGATAATCGATAGATCTTCCTTAAAATGCTTTATAGCCGCTTTATGCGGGACGTCAGACGAGCCTATAAATATCCCGAAGAGCGCCATTGCCAGCACGCCTGACTGGGTTCCGATATTCTCCGCACTGACAAATGCAGCCAGAAGAATCGCGATGGTGAACAATCGCGCATACTGTTCAGTGAGTAACGGGATCTTTCGTAAAATCACGATGAGGACAATCCCGCTTAAAATGCCGAAGAAAACACCGTCTAAGAGCCTGATTACCAGGAATGCAACCGCTTTAATGCCGGTCAAGGAAGTTACCATCCATTCAAACACTAATGCAGCGAGTATCACACTTCCGCCGTCATTCAAGACCGCTTCGGCCTGAAGCGTGCTCGCAACTTTATTATTCACCCGAATCTGCCGGGTGATCGGTGTAATTACCGCGGGACCGGTTGCTGAAATCATCGCTCCAAACAGTAAGGCGATATTAAAGGGGATATCAAGCAGCATGTACGCAGCTCCAGCAGTAAGCACTAAGGTGATAAGGACCCCAATTGTAGCTAGATTTACGATACTGTGTTGCATTTTCCGCAGTTGTCTGACATCAATGTCCAGACCACCATCGAAAACGATTATGGCAACGGTAAACCCCACGAGCAATTCGATACCGCTTCCGAATTTGCCGAGGTCAAGAAGTCCGGTGACTTCAGGGCCTAAAATAACACCTGCAGCGAGCAGAAAAACAATACTGGGGATTTTAACAATTCGCCCGAGCATGTGTGCAAAAATCCCGATGATCATAACAGCCACAAGGGATGTCAACACGTAGGTGGTGCTCATGCAAGCTCGCCTCGAATACTATAAGTGTTTTTTGATTAACTTAATGCAATCGTAACGGTAACATTTCCAAAACTCGTGCTAACAACTTAGTTCCGATTCGGTTCTGAAATTACCAAAGCGGGAACGGAGATTAGATTATCTGTTTTGGGAAGCTACTAACATTCATAAATGAAGCTTTTAACTATCGCCAAAAAATAAAAAGAGGAATGCTATAGGATCGCTATAGCATTGGTAAGCAGTTTTTTTTATATTGGAGCGTAATGAACCTAACCTTCATTCCGCGACTATTTCTGCAAATCCAACTCTCCTCGACACTTTGGTTACCCGTACCTTCACATTATCTCCTTTTTGCGTGTTGGGTACAAAAACCACGAACCCCTCAATACGGGCCATACCATCGCCGTCTCGACCCACATCCTCTATCGTTACGTCGTAGGTCTCACCGACGTTTATAGGGGCACTAAATCCCCTTCTTTCTCCACTGTATTCCATACCTTCAAAACCTCCCTCTCTTTTCTATCCTATTCCATTCTATTTTTGTTGGTTGTCTCGTGATATAAGAAAATCGCTTCCTTTATGAACAAAGTCGCTTATTTCTCGGTACCACGTAATTACCACTACACTTCTTTGCTTATAAATATAAATGGTCTGCCGCTCAACCTGCTAGATATCAGACAAATGACCAGAGTAGAACGTGCAGTTTCGTGCTTTAAAGACGGATTCAGCTGTTCACAAGCAGTACTTTCATCGTTCGGACCTGAATTCGGATTAGACCATGAGCTGGCGTTACGAGTCTCGGGCGCGTTTGGCGGCGGTATGGGTCACATGGGTGACACCTGCGGTGCGGTGACGGGTGCGTTTATGGTTATCGGCCTGAAATACGGGAAGATAAGGGCAGAGGATGAAGAAACCAAAAAACGTGCTTACAGCCTCGTGAAAGAATTTGTCGAGCGATTTAAAGCACGCAATGGTTCAATTGTCTGTCGAGACTTGCTCGGGTGCGATCTTAGCACGCCGGAAGGCATGAAGGAAGCTAAGGATAAGCAGCTCATTTCGACGCGCTGTCCAAAATTTGTTCAGGATGCCGTGGAGATTCTCGAAGAATTACTGGACTAGCTGCCAGTTGATACATCGGATTCCGGACTGATACGCCCACACGTATTGGAATCTCCCAGCGCATCCAGGCCAGTCCGAAGGCGATCATAAGAAAGACCGTAATACCGTTGGTTTTGGTTGTCATTTTTTAGCTTTATGAAGTGTCAGTACCACAAACACAACGAGTGCACTGATGATACCTGCGGGGATGCCGATGAACAGTGAGAAGTAGATGATGTCCTCAAGTAACCACGCAACGAAGAACATAACACTGATGAAGACCACAAGTGAAATTGCGATACGGAAGGCGATGGTAAGGATTGTGCTCATCATTTTCTTTATTTATATCGATTTTTCAACTATTTCTATTTTCTCATCCGTCAGCCCGTACAGCTTATAAACCAGCCGGTCAATCTGCGCGTCAACAATTTTTATCTGCCGTTCAAAAAGCTCTTTATCGCTCATTATATCGCTTTTTAAACTTATCAAGAGCAGATTTTAGGTTGGGATGGTCCACTATACAACCTTTCTCATAATTCATCAACACTTCCCTACTAATCTCACTTTCTATCTCCTCTAGTTTTTGAATCACTCGATCACACTGTTCAGGCAAGTATTCCATCACAAATGCACCTAAACACCATACTCCGTTCACGGCAATGCTTTCTTGGCGTTCATTTTCTACTCTATTATCTTTTATCCTATGTAAGAGGCCGTCCCGCAATTCACGTTACCACTCCTTTCCTCCAGAGGTACTGGG
>CAYNTR010000065.1:0-12777 GCA_964400255.1 uncultured Halobacteria archaeon | reverse complement strand
AGGAGAGTGTCTTGCTTTGAAGGGTTATTCCCTAAAAGTGGAAGAGTTACGGTTAGAAAGTATATGGAGTTGTTTACCGTGCCCTCTGTTAACCCTAATGCCACGGGCGAAAGCCCCTTCCAGCGTCTGTGGGACCGGCAGGATACTATAGTACGTACCGGGGTATCACAGATAGATGCATTTCTGGGCGGCTTTAACTCGTCGACCATAACCCTTATAGACAGCAATCATCCCTTCGCGTTTAAGCTGCTCTCGATGTTGTGCGTCAATGCAATCAAAGCATTCGATGGAAACGTGGTTTATGTGGATGGTGGGGTTTCGGTTGATCCGTATGATATTGCCACCTTAGCGAAACGCTCGGGCTTACGAGCAGATGAGGCTTTGTCGCAAATAATGGTTGCCCGTGCGTTCACTGCGTATCAACTCGACGCGATCATCACGGATCGGCTCGAAGCGGTGATTGACGACTACGACCCTGTGCTCCTTATCATTGCGTGTATCACCGACCTGCTTATGGATAGAGCGGTGCAGGAGCGAGAAGCAGTAACGATACTGAGAGGAAGCTTAGAGCGCATCGGGAAAACCACTATGGAGCGCAATTTGATTACGGTGATAACCAAACGGCTACAACTCCCTTCTTCACGGGCTTCTTCACGGGCTTTTGCCCTGAACGACATATTGTTTAAAGGCGTGACCGAAATCATTGAGGTCGAACGTAAAAAGAAGCGCATCGAGATCCACGTGCCCAACCGTGATCTCGTCATGGAGTATTTGCCGTTATCGATCTACCAAACAACGCTGGATGAGTTCATAGGGGGTGTGCATCATGGGTAGGACTGTCCGTTCGTACAGAACTGTTCTTGAGGATATGATCGGGGACTGGCAGAGCTTCAGGAAAGCACTGCGGAAAGAGGATCAGGAGGCCTTTGATCGGTTGATGGAACGGGCGAGGCAGCATGCGAGTGCCGCCAGTTACGAGACTCGTTCTGATCCTCTTGAATCGTTGTTCATGGCAATTCTGCTGGAGCAGGAGAAGGAACTTGCGGAACTGCGAAAGAGGTTGGAAGCGCTTGAGGACGCGAAATGAAGGGCTGGATACTGGACGTTGCTGCGGACACCGAAAAGAACTGTATAGTCATCTGGATGAAAACGGAGAATGGTGCGGTAGAGAAAGTCGAATGCACGTTCTTTCCCTCGTTTTACGTGCACGCATCGCCGAATGATCTGCGTGTGCTTGAGCACACATTTGAGGGTGATCCCTTCATCACGTCGATGGCGTACGAGCAGAAACGGTTATGGCCTGGTGAGCCTGAAAACGAAGTGTTGCGGATATCCCTCTGCTGGATTACGGGGCGTTGACGCGATTGGCTGCTGAGATCGATGAGATGGGTGACTTCTCACTTTATGACCTGTACAACGTGGATCTCAGTATCCCTACCGCCTTCATGCTCGATAAGGGTATTGTTCCCATGACCTTTGGCGAGCTCAGGGACACTGGCGACTTTACGGTGCTCGAAGATCTGGAGGCAATTGATTACACGGTGCCAGATCTCAGTAGCATTGAGCTGGGTGTCGAGGTGAAAACGGCGGACATTCCCGGCTGGAACGATCCGCTCGCGAAGATTGTTCTGGGCAATAAGATAGTCACCGGTAAGAATGAGAAAGCGCTGCTCATCCATTTGATAGAGGAGCTGCAAGCATGTGATCCTGATCTCATTTACACTACCAACGGTGATTCGTTTGTCGTTCCGTATCTCTCGTACCGAGCGCAGCTGAACGAATTTGAAGCGTTTTATCTCGGTCGAGAACGAAATCTGCAGCCCATCGGGAAGGCAAAGTCGTACTTCAGCTATGGGCGGGTGATGTACCGACCCCCGAAATGTCTGCTCAACGGCCGCATTCATATCGATCGAAGCAGTTCATTCCTATACCGTGAGGGTGGTATTCACGGCTTGACTGAGTTAGCGCGGCTGTCCAGGATCCCGGTACAAACGCTCTCGCGGGTAACCCCCGGGACCGTGATAACGGCAATGCAAATCGCAGAAGCATATCGTGAGAACGTTTTGATACGGTGGAAGAAGAACGTACCGGAGGATTTCAAAGATGCCAGGACTCTCCTCCTTGCGGACCGCGGTGGCGTGATCTATGATCCAACGGTGGGTATCCATGAAAATGTGGTTGAGATCGATTTTACTTCTATGTACCCGGTGATAATGGTGAAGCATAATATTTCGCCGGAGACCGTGCTCTGCAAATGCTGTGAAGAGAGCTCTCATCGTGCGCCGGTGATTAATTACCCGATCTGTGAAAAGCGGGCTGGTTTGATTCCCACGGTACTGGAGCCACTCATTGACCGGCGGTCTGAATACAAACGACGGACGAAGAACAAGCGATGGCAGGCCTCGCGTGAGATTTACGACGCACGTAAGAACGTCTTGAAATGGATACTGGTCACCTGTTTTGGCTACACCGGCTATAAAAACGCACGGTTTGGCCGCATCGAATGCCATGAGGTAATCAATGCGTACAGCAGGGAGTTGCCTGCTGCAAACGGCGCACATCGCGGAGGAGCTGGGCTACGAGATCCTGCACGGTATTATCGATTCGCTGTGGCTGAAGGCGAGCCAGAAGGAAGCACGTGATCACCAACTGCTTCGTCAGAAGATTAATGTGGAAACGAGCATGCCGCTGGAGATCGAAGGCGTGTACAAGTGGGTGGTCTTTCTGCCCCGTAAGACCGGCACGACGGGGGCACTGAACCGGTACTACGGTCTTTTCAGTGACGGGAGTATGAAGATCCGGGGCCTGGAGCTGCGGAGAAGCGATACGCCGCCGCTGATTACGAATGCGCAGATGGAGATGCTCAAGGTCATGGCGCGTGCGGACAACGTTGCTGAGCTGTATGGACTCATTCCAGAGGTTATCGAGGTGCTCAAGGGCTATGTGGAGAGCGTCATGAACGGCACGTGCGAGCTACAGGACCTCGTGTTCACGACCGTTGTCTCGAAGGAGCTGGAGTTTTACTCGCAGCTCACGAACGGCGTTGCCTGCTTGCTCCAGCTGAGGAAGAGAGGAGTGAAGGTAAGACCGGGCGAACGAATACAGTATATCATTACCGATGCTGGCTCGAAGCGGTATGCGCAGAAGGTGAAGTCGTGGAATCTGGTCAACGGCGATGAGCAGCTCTACGATAAGAAGAAATATGTCCGGCATTTGTTACGGGCGGGAGAAAGTATTCTCTCACCGTTTGGCTACACCGAGAAAAAGCTCGCGGACATTATACGGCCAACGAGGCAGCTGACTCTTCCGATCTGAATGCGATCCAACCGTCACCAGGCGATGCGTCAATAGGTTTACCAAATGAACGGAACTAAGCGATAGCGCGTTTTTTGGCAATATTCGTTATAGCCCAGGAGTTCCTTTAACAATACTTCCTCTTCATTGAGTATCCTGAGTATAACTAATGGAAGCATAGGTAGAAAAGCGATTAATGCCCAAAATGAGCCAAGAGCAAGCGGCGTGAATAAAAACATCAGTAATACTCCCGAATACATTGGATGGCGGACTAGAGCATAGGGGCCTGTGGTTATCACCTTCTGCTCTTTCTCAACTTCAATGATACGAGAAGCATAACTATTTTCTCTAAGAGCTAAGAAAGATAAGATATAGCCTAAAAAAACGAGGGCATTCGACACAATAACCAGCGCAATAGGCACATCAGACCATTGATAACGATGATCAAGGCCTGGAATCAAGAAGCCGATGAGGAAAATAGAATTTACGATTTTTATGATCGTTTTTTGCTTCTCTTCTTTTTCTCGAAGCCTCATTCGCCGCTCCAGAAGTTCGGGGTCATTCTTTAAGAAATAAGAAACGACAAAAAACATCGGCACAAAAATAACACCAATGTAAATCCACGCCTCCCAATACTTAAAAGAACCAGCGGGCAAAAATAGCATCATGCCCACAACAATGAGTGCCACTATTAATCGTGGAAAAATCTTTATCTTTAACTGTGACAAGTTAGAAGTCATAGTGTCTAAGTATTACTTTTCCTATATTTAACCTCTTGTAAACCAAAGATGGCGGTACCCGGATGGGGGTATCTTGCGTCGTGCATGGATACTGAGAGTAAAAAATAAAAATTATCGTCGTTCGTCTTTCCTGTTCCCCACTTCAGTAGTTTCGGATTGTGGCTTATAGTGGACGCGCATTAGACCGCACAGCTGAAGATATAAAGCATGCAGCGGTGCACGTAGAATAACGCTGTTTTTGCTCTGTACGCGTAGAACTTGCGATTGACCAAAAAGCTTATATACCTGCTCTTCTCTATCATTTCTGGTGCGGGTCTAATACTCAAAACTTATCTAAAGATTCGCCTTGTTATTACTTGTGATGTGTATCATTACCTTAACCTCCGACTTTGGTGGAGAGTTTTTCCTCGCGATAATGAAGGGAGTAATACTGAAGATTAACCCCACGGCACGTATCACTGACATAACTCATTCTATAACTCCATGGAGCATTCAAGAAGCATGCTATACCCTCTACTGCACTGTGACATCTTTTCCGAGTGACACGATACACGTTTGTGTTGTCGACTCGGGAGTGGGTGGTGGGCGAAAAGAACTAGTGTTCGACTGCGAGCACGGCACCCTAGTTGGACCGGATAATGGTTCGCTCGCACCCGCAGCAGAGAGACTCAACATAAGGAAGGTGTACGTGATTAACAGGTCAAAGCTAATGAAGCTGCTGAGCGAGAGAAACATTACTAGTAGCGTGTCGAGTACTTTCCACGGCAGGGATATCTTCGCTCCAACCGCTGCACTACTATCAATAGGAATTAAAACAACTGATCTTGGTGATGAAACGAAGAAATACGCTAGGATGGATCATTTTGGCGATTACTCCAGGACTGAAACAGGTATTAGAGGCAGGGTATTATACATAGATAAGGTATTCGGCAGCATAATTACTAGTATCCCTGGTGAGCTAATAAAGAATGAAGCAAGGTTCGGTGACTCACTGCATGCGAGCATCAAGGGAAAGGGAATAAAAGCGAGGTTCCTGGAGACTTACGAGAAAGCTAATAAAGGAGACTTATTGTTCACAATATCCTCATCAGGGTGCCTTGAAGTATCATGCAGGGAAAGCAAGGCAACTGACAAGATAGACGCTATGATTAGTGATGAAGTAATAGTTACTTTATCTTGAACCTGATAGCCACACTTCTTGTCAAGCCCCTGAAAATTTTTATCGCGTATAGCTTTACACAACACTCGATGCTAATGTCGGCCTGAGAACGAAATAGGACTTTTCGATCTTCCTCATCTTCGGCTGGCTGCTCAATAACGTGGTAGGCGCGGCCTGGGGCGCAAGTACACACGCACTAGCAGGCATTGCAATGTGGCCGGATGTTCCTATCATTCTCACGACTGGCTCGTTGGCAACCTCATCGTGACCATCGCGATAACCCCTTTGTTATTCCGATACGGCACACCGTACCTACGCGGGAGAGGGCTACTCGTTGACCGATATTAGGTTTGAGACGAATTCACGTACTGCTTCGCTAACGGCAACCATTTAATAGTTCCAGCGCGAGCGCATCGTATCACGGTCGAAGACAGTTTAGTGCAGAAGATTTTTTAAAAAGCATATTTCTTCTTACAATGGGGGTGATAGAAATGGTAAAAGTGTTTTCTCTGGTCAACGCAGAAGTTGGCAAGGCAAAAGAGGTTTTGGATGCGCTTAAAAAGAGCGGGTTGGAGGTATATCCACTGTTTGGCGAGTACGACTTCATAGTGATAGCGGAAAGCAGGGATCTAAAAACCGCCACCGCAACTATTCTTGAAAAGATCCAGTCGATCAAAGGTGTGACCAAAACAAGAACTCTGGTTGGCGCAGAGCTTTGAGGGAGAATTTTAAACTTCAACGTGGGATCTTTTCCCTTTATTTTTTTCACTTCAACTTTTGTATCCTAAATTGCGCCTCTTCTATAATGTTTTATTTTTCTGATTTCGTTGCCACTAATGCCAGTGCAAGAACAAAAATGGCCTGCTTGTGCTCTTTCAAGCTACGATGGACCTGAAAGGGGGAAATACCCAGCTCTTTATATTCCGTGAAATCGCAGTCCAAGCCTTTCTCTTCACAGTACTTCTTAAACTTACCCAATAACATATGGAGCTGTAACAACTCCGCTTTTTTCATTGACCTCACTCCTAACACATATATGTACCTACATGTACTCAAAGATACAAAGGTGTACCCGCCCATTTCCTATTTATTCGCTTCGGTTTCGGTTGGGTGGTACTTTAAGCGAGGAGTAACGTGGACACGCAGTCAGCAATTTTAGAGCAGTATTCGGGGCTCGTTACCTGTTTTTGCTGGTTTAAGAAATCACGTAAATCCGATAGATACAGTACGGGCACTTTGGACGAGAATACTTTAAGCTTAACACTTGGCTCGGTGAATACAACGATCGTGTCAACCCACACTTTCTTAAAGTCGCTTTCTTCGAGGAATTTGCTGAGCGCTACTGAATGGCCGATCCCTTGCTTCACGGGGTTATAGAATGTTGTTTTGTGATGATCGATCACCTGCGACCACTTTTGCTTTTCTGCATTGCCGTAGATTGTGCCTTTGTAGTTTTTTGTCTCGATAGTGTAAACGCCAGTAGGAGCAACAACAATGTGATCGATTTGAGCCCCTCTGACAACCATATCATTGAATATGAACCAATCGTCCGGAAAGCGGGCCAGCAGTTGAGCGACGCGACTTTCGCCAACTGCGCCGAGGTGGAATTTATACTCGTCTCTTATTAATATCGTTCCAGCGACGATGAAGAAGCCGCCAATTAGAGCTGCTTGTGTAACAAATATGAGGATGATTGCACCGATACAGGCGCATAGTAAGCCAACTCCTGCTCTTTTCTTAAAAGCCGTGTTGAGGCTTTGCTGTTTTTTCAGCACGTTTGCCATGCTTATTCGTATCAATACGCGAGAAGAAATAAGTAGCTTCTCTATGCGCAGTGATTACCGGTGTGCTTTTCTGGAAGTATCCGATCTCCCTGCTCGTTTTGGTTGGATGCGGTGTGATCGTTAACCATGGGAACCCAACCGAGCTTCTGGAGTGGGGTGTTAAGCGCGTCTAAATCGCTATCAAGATCGAGATTAGGGTCAGTGTTGCCATTTACATTTTCAGGCATTTGTTCCTTCACTGAAGAAGGAAATGGAAATAACCTCGTTTTAAGCAGTAAGAGGCCAGGCCCCTCTTATCAACACTCCCGGCCAAAGAAGAGACAGACTCCATATTTCTTTTCTTATTCCCGCCTAATGGCCGAATATAAGGTAGGATAGACGGTTATCCACATCATTAGTCTACCCATAAGTTTTTTGTGAATAAACTTAAGGATATGGCTGATGTCCGTGCTGAATGGCAAGTGAAATAACTAATTTTAGCCGTTGTAATACGACGGTTACCCTTACATATATTAAAAACATAAGGGTAAATATGGCCGAAAGAGTGCCTATTCTCAAAGGCAAAAAGGTCAAGAAAAGGATTTTTCGTCCCACAGAATATGAACTACTGCGTCACGGTGCCGACCGGACGGAAAACCGGACGCTCCTAGATGGATGTCTTTTAATAGCTGCTCGATATGAAGAGTGTCGAAGAATTCAACAGCATTCCAAATGGTTTGACGGCAATTTCATCCATCTCCCTTCCGAAGCCCAACTAAAGGCGAAGAGGAAGTAAAACGAAAGATGAATACGGCTCTCATCGATGGGTAAAACCATTATGCCCTACTTCTTAGATAGCAAGAAGCCACTGTCAACGGTGCAAAGTTGGGACGAAGCGTTAAAATTATGGGCTGTGAAAGGCGGAGTTGATCCAGTTGAAATTCTGCGCGGACGCTAAGAAAGACTTTACAAGAGCTGGCTTATCTTCTGCTATCCTGAGGCCACCAACCTTGTTTATTTATCGCAGGGGCGTACAACTCTCACGTCCCTCCAGCAGCACTACATTAACCTCCCGTTTGTAGAAGATGATAAGAAGGAGATGAAGCGGTGGGTGGAAGGTTGGGTGTGATCGCCACGATAGAGAAGTGGCAAAACTAATGATATTTTTCACCTGAATTTGATCGGCTAGATCAAAAACGATAAATTTATATACTAGCACTGATCCTATATTTTACTGTATTCCCAATGGAAGAAAATATTATTCGACTCGCATCATTATTACATGATATCGGGAAATTTTGGCAGGGTACTGGTGAAACAGGGAATCATGCAGAATTAAGTCTCAGGTTTATCCAGAATTATGTGCCAGATCAGTGGCAAGGGGCTGCTGGAATCGTTGCTCTGCATCATGATCCGTCTAAATATACATCGTCTGGATACAAACCTTTAAAGACGATTATCTGCAGTGATTGGCTGTCGTCTGGTGAGAGAAGAAAAAAGCAAGAAGACGAAGAAAGGGGAGAACGAAGGGGGACACCATTAAAGGCAATCTTTTGCGAGATTGATATTGGAAAAGGCGATCTCCCTCCAGCACGGTATTATCCAATCAAGAAGCTGGACCTGAAGGAGGAAGTTATATTTCCAAAGCCGTTAGAAGGAGAAGGCGAGGACAGGTTAAAGAAGGATTATATTGCGTTATGGAACGAGTTTGTGGATGAAGTAGAGCGAATAAAAGAGGTAAACGATTTCGATGCCTATTTCAATACGCTTTATCACCTCTTGCAGAAGTATACGTGGTGCGTGCCTTCGGCTGTTTGGAAGGATGTCCCGGATGTATCTCTATTCGATCATTTGAAGACTTCATGCGCGATCGCTTCGTGTTTGTATGACTCCGATGAAAATTTTTTTGATAATATGCTGAGCGGTTTTGAAAAGAGGCACAAAGATGAGGAATTGAATGAAGTGGAGAAACGTGCTTTGAAGGATAACAAATTCCTCCTTATTGGTGGTGATGTCTCAGGTGTTCAAAAGTTCATTTATTCGATAACCTCAAAGGGAGCCGCGAAAGGGCTGCGTGGAAGGTCACTCTATCTTGACTTACTCTCAGAAAGCATTGCAAAGTATCTTTTACGAGTATTGCAGTTACCACTTACCAATCTGCTCTACTGTGGCGGTGGGCATTTTTATATTCTCGCATCTAGCGTTGCGGAGAGCGATTTAAAACAGTTAAGGGTTGAAATTGCTCAGAGATTGTTAGAAATTCATAGAGGAGAACTTTATTTAGTGCTCGATTGGCTCCCGTTATCCGCTGATGGTTTTCAGAAGGAGAAATTTGGGCAGGCGTGGGAAGATCTCGGTACCAAATTAGGTGAAAAGAAGAAGAGCAAATTTGCAGAGATTTTGGAGTGGCATGAGACAATTTTTGGCCCGATAGACAAAGGGGGAACAATAAACACCTGTGATATCTGCGGTACTGAGGAAAGGGTAGAGGAAAAAGAGGATAGGAATATATGCAGTTTTTGTGAAAGCTTCGAAAAGCTCGCAAGTGACATTGGAGAAGCACAGTATTGTATTGAGACGTGGAAGCAGGATTTAAAGTTGGACGAAAGGGAAAAGGGAAGTTGGAAAGCTGCTCTTGCTCTCTTTGGAGTTGCATACGAGTTTGAGAAGAGTCTCAAAAGAGATTTGAAGAACAAAGACGCGGATCATATTTATGTATATACACTCAACGATACCGATTTCTCGGCTGCTGTTTCCGATTTTACGGATGCAAAAACTCCTACTACTTTCGGATTTAAGTTCCTTACAAAGAACACGCCCTATAAACTGGAAAAAGAGGCACATATAAAGGATTTCCACGAGTTTGCAGAGGATTCTGAAGGGTTAAAAAGATGGGGGATCCTGAGGGCTGATGTTGACGATCTAGGAAGGATATTCTCAGTTGGCTTAGGTCAGAATAGGACAATTTCGAGGGTGTCAAATCTAAGCTCCATGCTCTCGCTCTTCTTTAAAGGTTGGATTGAGAAGATATGCGAAGGCATTGAGTACAAAGAGAGGGTCTACGCTATTTATTCCGGTGGTGATGATCTCTTCATCGTAGGATCGTGGAATAAAATACCCGAACTCGGAAAAACACTCGATAGAGATTTCAGGGCGTTCACCTGCACGAATCAGAACATAACCTTATCTGCCGGTATAACTATTGCACCTTCTAAAAAATTTCCGTTGTATCAAGCCGCTGATTTGGCTGGAGAAGCAGTAAAGAAATCGAAGAGTTTAGAAGGCAAAGATGCTGTCACTTTTTTAGAAATTTCGATGAAGTGGGATAAGTTCGTTGGAGCGGTTTACGAGTTAAAGGAAAAATTGATTGATTTAATTTCTGCTGGTAATTCAAGAGCTTTATTGCAAAAACTCTATTCTATTTACCTAGAATATGATAAACAGAGCAGGGAAAGAGGAAAGGTATTAGCAAAATATGATGATCGATATGGTAGGTGGAGATGGCTATTGGCTTGGACTGTCAAAGGAATGAGAGTGTCAGAAACAAAGAGAGCCCTGCTAGAAGAAATTGAAAAGCTCATTCTTGATCGGGATAACATAGAATTCTCACCTGTCGCGATAAAGTGGGTTGAATACCTAACAAGGAAAGAAGAGGTGAAATGAATAATGGAGAGAGAAGATATTGTTGAGGCTGTAAAGGGTGACTTGCGAGATATTCTCGCTGGAGATAGTCAGAAGTTGGTGGAAGATGCAAAAAAACTGGGGGAGTACTTAGCGTCCAAAAGAGGCAGAGTTAAAGCGATGACGACATCTCAAATTCGGAACATTTTTAGTGAAGTTAAAGCGATGCGAAAGTTTAACAAGTATGAGATGGACCTTTTACGACCAAAATTAGCGTATACCGCTCGACACGAAGAGGTAATAGATTTGGAAAAAGTATTGGACGATGCTATACGAGAGGTGGGAAATGACGAAAAGAAGTTTGAGAGATTCAAAGATTTCTTTGAAGCTGTAGTGGCATATCATCGTAGATACGGAAAGGAGTAGGAGGCAAAAATGGGGGATATAAATTTGTTGGGGAAAGTCATTATCAGCGGTAAAATAAAGGCCGAGACAGGCCTGCATGTCGGAGGTTCCACAGTTGGACTTGATATAGGCGGCGTTGACAGTGCAGTGATAAAGGATTCCACCGGGAAGCCATACATTCCGGGGTCTTCTTTAAAAGGGAAGATGAGGTCTTTATTGGAAAAATATGAAGGTTTGGCGACAGATGAGAACAGGGTATGGGTTGTAAAACCAGATGAGAAAGGGGAAAAGGGGATAAGCATTCATTTATGTGATAATCCCACCTGTAAAGTCTGCAACATTTTTGGCAGGACAAATGGCGATTTCCCGAAGATAGATAATAACCGTTCTGACAGAATATCACAGGCTAAGGTTACTATCAAATCAACTACACCAACTCGTGTGATGGTAAGAGATGGCTCTTTAATCGAAGAAAGTCTGATACCCGAAGACATTAAAAAGGATCTCCATGAGCCTGAGGAGACCAAAAAGGCGTTAGAGGAGGCTAAAAAGAAGTTAGATCTTGAATGGACACAGGTAAAATTTGAAAACGTCATAGACAGGATAACATCAGCAGCCACGCCTAGGCAGGTAGAAAGAGTCCCAGGAGGCACAGAGTTTACGTTTGAGATAGTTTACAATGTTTTTGAGGAGCAAGACAAGAGTAACTTGAAGCAAGTGTTTAAAGCGATGGAACTGTTGGAGAATGACTACCTAGGCGGACAGGGATCACGAGGGTATGGCAAGGTGAAATTTAGTAACATAAGCGTTTACTGGAATTCGAAGAAGGATTACGAGGATGGAACTGTAGATCTTACGAAAAAGGGGGGAATAAATAAGAATTCTACCACGCCTGCTGAGATTGTGAATGTTTTTGGAGAGATTGTAAAAGAGCTGAAATAGGTTCCACTTTTATGAAGGTTGTAGAATGCAGGATAAAGCCAAGAGGCTCATTCCACATTGGCGAGAAGGAAGCAGTTTTGGAGAAGACATCGGATTATATTCACTCAGATACACTCTTTAGTGCGATTTGCAATGCTTACCGATTGCTTTATGGGAATGAAGAGCTCAAGGAAATCTTAAAGCTATTTGCAGACCGCAAACCACCCTTTTTAATCTCTTCTGCATTTCCTTACGCAGGCGAGACTTTATTATTTCCCCTTCCGAAAAGTGAAGACTCCCTCGCTCACGGTAAGGATAAAAGGTTCAAGAAAGTTGAATTCATCTCAAGGGATCTTTTTGAACGATTAGCAAAAGGAGAGGATATAAGCGAATACCTCCAAGAGAAGAATTTAGTGCAGAGCAATCGTGTCTTATTGACCGATGATGAAATCAAAAGGTTGGGGAAAACGGAAATATGGAATAGTAGAGAAGTGCCACGGGTGGCAATAGATAGGAAAACAAGTTCATCTACCATTTACCACCTCGGTGAAGTTTCATTTGCTGATCATTGTGGTCTTTATTTTTTCATGGATTTGATAATGCCTGAATATGAGAAGAAAGTAAAAGCGGCAATAAGAGTTCTTGGCGATGAAGGGATCGGGGGGGAGAGAACATACGGGAAAGGGTTATTTAAGCCAGATTTTATAGATAAAGACTGGAATTGGGAAACAAAAAATCATTTTACTACCCTTTCATTGTTTTATCCGCAGAAAGCGGAAGGGTCAATAGTAAGCGATGGGCATTATGAGTTAGTAAGAAGAGGCGGCTGGATCTATTCACTGGATGCCACGAATCTAAGGCGGAGAACAGTGAG
>CAYNTR010000064.1:0-12835 GCA_964400255.1 uncultured Halobacteria archaeon | reverse complement strand
TTCACCTCAGAGCAAATAGAAGAGAAGGGCAGGAAATATTCAGAGAACGTAGCTGCATGGTGTATATGGAGAATCTCACAATCTGCGACCTCCTTTTTTATCTTGCGGAGCGCAAAGTCAAACCCATAGGAAATGCCACCCGCTGAATTACCGAGCATATAAGAGCCGAGTGAAAATTGGTCTATATTCTTCACGTCGTGTCCCTGCTTCTCGAATTCGCGCGAGAGAGCTTCGACGTGTGTTTTTATTCCCCCGCTTACGGTGCGATGATAAAAAGCTATTTTCATCGGTTTACTAACGGATATGGCGTTGACTAAGCTATAATAAGCCCCATAGGTTCATATATAGTTATATTATTTCGTTGGGTGTGCATAAGATGGAAGGACTAAAGTCGTGGGAAATCGTCACACTAACCGCACTTACCATCCTTTTTTTAGTCGTTGCATCCTATAATTTCGGCACTACCAAGGTGCCTTCTTCCTCCTGGCAGCTAACAGAAATGGAAGTTGGGAGTTCTGGAGACGAGGTTCAAGCGGTTTTTGATTTGGGCAGTGTTCAGCAGGTTAAAGAGCTGTACCTGTTTTTAGGTGACGCGAATCGAACGAAATTCACGGTTTACGGTGGCGCACCTCCCGATGATTGGAGCCTCTTAAAAACGTATGATAACGACCCGTCTAAACACGTGCATTTCTACTCGTGGGACCGAGTCTATTTGGGGAATAAAAGCACCAGATTTCTCAAGTTCGTCTTTGGAGCGGAATCGACGGGTAAAATAGGTGAGCTTTTGATCATCTCCGCAGAGAATAAGAAGATAGTGCCGGTAGAAGTGACTGGTCAAGGTGCTCAGAAATTAGCTGATGAGCAAGAACTCGTGAAACTGCCCATTACCCAGGCAGATGGTGCGTATTTCGATGAGATGTTTTTTGTGCGAACGGCGCAAGAGCATTTAAAGCTTGAGGAGCCCTACGAATGGACGCACCCGCCGCTCGGTAAGCTCATAATAGGGTTGGGTATCTTAGTGTTCGGTATGAACCCCTTTGGGTGGAGGATTTTAGGGCTTGTGGCGGCAGCAGGAATGATACCGATACTCTTTCTCTTCGGCAAACGCATGTTTAAAAGCTCAGTAGCGGGCTTCATCGCGGCGTTCCTCATAACCTTCGATTTTATGCACTTCTCGTTAGCACGCTTGGCGACCGGAGAGATTTATCTTCTCCTTTTTTCCGTATTAATGTTTTACTTTGCCTTTGATTATTTTGCTAAGCGAGAAGGGAACCTAGAGGAGAAAGAAGTCGCGGGAAAGAGCAGTTCATCGACTTCTCTTCTCCTCAGTATTATGTGCTTTGGGCTGGGCTTCGCCGTAAAATGGACTGCTCTTTTCGGGTTACTTGCAGTTTTGATTCTTGTAATTGTGAGCAATATAAGAACCAAGAAGCCGATTTTGAGTGATTACAAAATAATTTTAGCGGGACTATTCCTTTCCGCAGCTATTTATATCGCAACGTACATCCCCTATATGCTTTCGGGTGATGGACACAGGCTCATTGATATTCACCGGTTACCGCTCTATGTGAGCTATATCTCGGATTACCTGTCAGGGAACACGCAGAATATTGTTCCCCCGGCACCCTTAACAGTTTTCGATCTGCAATTGAGAATGTTTGGCTATCATGCGGGAATTGAAGCGACACACCTATACTCTTCGCCGTGGTGGTCCTGGCCGCTTATGCTCAAACCGCTTTGGATGTATTCCAACACGTTAGACGGAATGGTGTCGACGATAGTCTTAATGGGAAATCCTGTGCTATGGTGGTGCGGCATTCCTGCTCTGATTTTCATTTGGGCACGTTTCGTGGCAAACACGATAAGAAGAACGGGAGCGGAGCATAACTTTATTTTCCTCTTTATCCTTATCCCCTTTCTCCTGCAATGGCTCCCTTACTTACTCATCACGAGGGTCTTGTTTATCTATCATTTCCTGGCAACTGTGCCATTTTTGATCTTTGCAGTCACGTATTGGTTACATTATTCTTTAGGACGGGAATGGTCATCGAAGAATAGAAGACTTCTCTTTACGGGCCTGGTCATTGCGTTCCTGATTTTGGATGTCGTTCTTTTCTTCCTCTTTTACCCCGTAATATCCGGTTACCCTGTAACGTATAAGTATAAAGAATGTCTCCGATGGTTAAGTGGATGGACATTTTAAGATCACGAGCTCGGGACGTTAGGGTAGTTTTTTCTGTGGTGTCCCGAAATTATTTCGTCAGGTAGTTTCACCAAACTGCATGGTGAAGCTTACGGACAAAAAGATCAAATGGGCTGTTAAACAGGTAATCAACAGAGGTGAAAGCACTGCGGTGGTTGCCGCGATATATGGCGTCTCCAGACGAAGGATACAGCAACTGGCAAGGAGCTATAAGGAAACAGGAGAATACCCTGTGCTTGATAAGAAGAGAAGACCCAAGACTCCACTGAGCGTAGAGGAGAAGCGGATAATTGAAGAGGCATATAACGAGTCCTTCTTAGGGGCCCGTTTACTTCGATGCCACATACAGAAGCAGTATAAACGGAATATCTCGCAAAATAGGATTCATCAGCATCTGCTCGCGGTGGGGCTGGCGAGACCGTATCCAGGGAAACAGAAGAAGCGCAAACGGTGCAGATATGAGCGAACGCACAGCCTCTCACTGGTACATGCCGATTGGCTCGACTATGACGGGTTCCGGGTGATCGCGTTTGAGGACGATGCCTCGAGGAAGATTCTCTCAATCGGCGAATTCGCCCATGCAACCGCAGACAATGCCATAGCGGTGCTTCAACGCGCGGAAGCTGCGGCAAGCACGAATCGTAGTCATATCAACGAGGTTAACACGGATCAGGGCAGTCCGTTCTATGCAAGTGGTGGCGAGAAGAAGAGCAAGGGCATCCGTCGATTTGAGCGGTATCTGAGCGATCGAGGGATCAACCACATTCCATCGAAGCGGAATAATCCGCAAGCGAACGGTAAGATCGAGCGGTGGTTTCAAGAGTACAGAAGACACAGATGGCGGTTTGATAGCGCATATGCGTTCGCAGAGTGGTACAATAACCGCATCCACGGAGCTCTTGACCTGGAATGCGGTGAAACCCAGAATGAGGCATTTGTCAGGAAAATGAGGAGCGAGAGCATTCTGGGGATGTTCCTTGCATGAAACGAAAGGGAGGTACGTTTATGAAGGGGCAAGCTCTTTTGGATAGTAGGCGAAATAATATTAGGACTCTACACGTTCCGACAAAAAATAAAAAATTCTTGGCTCAAAAACGGTGCTTCATCAACGTAACAATTATTTATATGAATCTGAACTATACTAGGGATAAGGGGCCCGTAGCTTAGCGGTTAGAGCGCCCGGCTCATAACCGGGCGGTCAAGGGTTCAAATCCCTTCGGGCCCATTCCCGTCAACGGATAGACCAGTATAAACCCTATTTTTTTATTCACCAGAACGTAACTCGCAGTTCACCCATCGCTAAAACCACGGATAGTTTCATAATTCAGTTTTAAATATGCAGCCATAGTGAAAAAGAATCAATTTGAAAAAATACAAATTGAGAACTAAAGCGTTTTTAACGGTTATTTTTAAATAGCATTCTCCAATTCTGCCTTATATATGGAACTATCTGGTTTCTCTGTTTATATTCATTATTCTTGCGTTCGCACTAATCGGCTTCGGATTGAAATATGCCGATGCTGCCTCTGCTGAACAGATATTGAGCAAAACACTGCTCATGGCACCTATTATCATGATCATCGGGATCTCTTTATCAATTTTTGATGCTTTTCCCGCACTAATCCTATTCTTACTGGTGATTGGCGATCGTGGCATATTTGCAAATAAAGCGGTGTTTCGCTCTACGTATGTCCCTGAACGGCTCCCTCATCGGGATGAGCAAATCCAAGGCTTAACCGGTATGCTTTCTGCAGCGCTAAATGGGGAGAAAACCCAAAATATCTTTATATACGGAGAGATCGGAACTGGTAAGACCACTACGGTAAAATATGTAAGCAATAAATTGGAGGATAGGGCACGTATAACCGGCATTACGTATTCTACGGAGTATATCGACAGCGAGGTACTTGATACGCAGTATCGAGTTTTTGGGTATCTCGCAAGAGCGTTCGATAAAGATGTTCCGATAACAGGGTGGCCTACCGATAAAGTGTATGCAGAATTTAAGAACGGAATAGATACCGAAAAACGAGACATAATTGAGATATTGGATGGGGTAGACGAGTTGGTGAGCAAAGGATATGAAGTCTTATATCACCTTTCAGGGATAAACGACGAGCTCAACAATGCACGGATAAACGTAATAGGAATCTCGAATGATCTTACCTTCTCGGCCCTATTAGACTCCGAATTAAAGTCCTCGTTAGACGCGGCAGAAATACTGTTTCCACCGTACACTGTCGAGCAGTTACAAGATATTTTGCATGAGCGGGCGGAGAGGGCGTTTCATGAGGCTGTGCTTGACGATGCGGTGATACCGCTATGCGCCGCATTTGCAGCTTCTAAGCATGACAATGCTCGATGTGCGCTTGACCTGCTCTGCGTATCAGGCGAGATTGCAGAGCAGTCTGGGTCCAAGAAGGTTTCGAGGAGCATGTGCGGCATGCACGTGAGAGGATTGAAATGAGCAGGGTGATTGATGTGGTAAAAACACTACCGCTCCAAGCAAAGATTGTGCTCAGCAGTGTAATCAGTTTAAGCAGAGGACGGAATAAAAGACGCATCCATAGCGGCGAGGTCTATAGCATGTATCGGAGATTGTGTACCTATGCAGGTGTAAACGCACTAATGCAGCGGCGTGCCACCGATTTTATCTCGGAATTGAAAATTTTGGGATTGGTAAATGCGACGATTGTGAGCAAAGGGAGATATGGGAGGACAAGAGATATATCACTCAGTGTACCAGAAGAGTGTGTGCGCCAGGTCTTACGAGAAGACGATAAAATTCAGGAACTCACTGCTATTCGAGTAAGAACGCAGCTTACAACGTAGAGGGAGAAGAAGCTTGAAAATCGTTCTATGCTGTCGATACCATTAACAAGAGAAAACGCTTTGTGATTGAGCGGGGTGCTTCGTGCTGAAGATTCCGATAAAAGGTGAATTCTCTCTCTCGTCAGCGAATCTACCTTATCCTTTTTCATTCGGAATCCATGTGATTCTCCCTCATATTCTACGTATTCATAGTCAATGCCTCGTACATCAAATACAAACTTTTTATGGTTCCGTGGGCAAATCGTCCCCTCCACCAGTTTGTGGTTCCTTCTTAAACAAAAGCCAGTTAGTTTCGCCTTTGTATTTCCCTTGGGATTTCAGTTTTATCAAAACGTAGGTGCCCGTTAGTTTGTTGCCGGAAAGCTCAAACACAATCTTGTTCTCTTCTATCTTCTCTGGTTTGAAAGTCCCCTTATCCCATATCTCAACTTTGCCCGCGCCATAAAGCCCTTCCGCTATCGTTCCTTCAAAGTCCGCATAAGCGAGCGGATGATCTTCCGTCTGCACCGCAAGTCTTTTGACATCCGCATCAGTTGGTGGGATTTTGGGAACAGCCCAGCTTTTGAGAACGTTGTTTATTTCCAGTCTAAAATCATAGTGCAGATGCGAAGCATAATGCTTTTGGACCACAAATATCCCCGTCTTCGACATGATTCTCAATTACCCAAGACTCTTTTCTCCCTGATTGTTATGGTCTTTACCAATTAAAGCGATTAAAGGGAATGTTATAGACTGTATAAATACCTTAGAGCTATGCTAACGATACGGCAAGCCCGTAATAACCTTTTTTACTCTGGGATTATTTCCTTTAGCCGAGCGTTCTTTAGAATTAAGAAGCGTTCTTTGCTAGAATACAAGATAACGCTAAGTGCCTCAGCTGAGCATGGTAGAAAGCGAACACTTCTTCGTGCGCTCTATGCGCGACAATCGTTACACGTGTATTTTCAAAGTCTGTATTCGGTTTTGACAGAATAAAGAGTTTCTTTAATAAAATGAAATCCACTACGTCCTGATCGCGATCAAAGAAATTTCCAACCCGACGTCTTTTGGCAACCGTGCTACCTCAGCAACACAGCGAGCCGGGGGTTGCTCCTTGAAGTACTCCGCGTATACCTGATTGATCTGGTCGTAATGGTCCATGTTGTTCATGAACACCGTGACACTGACCACGTCTTGATAGTCCATACCGGCTTCTTTGAGTACGGCTCCGAGATTAGCAAGCACTTGGCGCGTCTGCTTCTCAATAGAGCCTCTTACTACCTCTCCCGTCTCTGGATTGATGGGGATCTGTCCCGAGCAGAACAGCATGTTACCCACTAAGATGGCCTGGCTGTACGGCCCGATAGCCCTAGGCGCGCCGGTTGCAATAACCTCCCTGACTGTGTGTTCCTTTGGACGCTCTAAGCGACCCATGTGAGTCTGTTATTTGCTTTGCTGAGTATATCTCAAAAGATCCTCTATCCGCTTGGAAACGTCTCCTAAGACTCGCTTTTCCGCCTCACTCAGATTAGGTGATACCTGCAATCCCTTTAAAATACCTATAGCTTCAATGGTTTTGGTAATCTGCCCTGACTCTTTTCCAATCTCAACCGCTTTCTTTTCTCTTTTCTTCGCTCTCTTATGTTTTGACCTTACATGGTGTGCCAATAGCAATGGCTTCTCATATATCTCGCCACAATACTTGCAGCTATATCCCTTCTTTTCTTCTATCATACTCATTATATTATACCCTACATTTTATATAATGCTTGGTTATCAAAACGCGGGATTTTAAAAAATTTCACCACTTAATCGTAATGATGTCTTCTGATCCGACTTCTTAACAATACACCAAAAAAATAAATGAGGAGAAGATATTATGCCACCATCTTCACCCCCTGTCTAATTTTTATTTTACTGCTTGCATGATGTCTTCCGCTTTTACTGTTTTCCTTCCAGCATGCTTAGCGAGGCTAACAGCTTTTTTGGCTATTTTAGCACCTTCTGCCTCCAACAGCCTCGCGAATTCCTCAGTGGCATCCTCACTTACTCTCTCAGCTCCTGCGTTCCTAATTATCCTGGTTACAGGTGCTTTTGGTAGTTCAGCCATTTCTATCACTATAATTGGGTAATATAAGGGTATATATAAGCTTTTTGGTCATCGGACCTCTGGTAAATCATAAAAACTAGTGACTGAGTGTATCCAGCTTTCATTTTTAAGTAGATAAAGTCGTCTAACGAAAGAGTTACAAATCGTTCTGACAACTTTAAGAAGGAGCAAAAAGCTGATTGCACGCGAATCGTGTGCAAAAACAACCCCTTCACTCAAAACCAGAAAGAAATTAAATGATGAAATGTATTAGAGATACCGTACGGTACTGAGAACATGGTGGAAATAAAACCCTTTATTTCTAAGCTAGCTTAACATTTATAGCATATTTTTTATGGAAAACCATACTGAAGACGCCCTTTAACATCATCTGTAAAGGCCGGGCTTGGACTCATAGTAAAAGTTCAAGACTTGAGCTTTTATGGCTTTAACAGTTCTTTATGGAAGATTTCTTTCGGATGCATATAAAACTTGCGCTGGTTTGAAACCTGTAATTATCTAAGGGGATTCCTCAAAGGTCCAAGGGGAGACACGAATCTTAGACCCACAGTCAGGGCAGTCATACACATACATTTGTTGAGCGCCTGTACACGCATTAATATCTTCTGTTGAAGGGAGTTTATAATCACTTCTTTCATGCCCCTTTGGACATCGTAACTTCAGGCTATAACGTTCTTCATGACCAAGAATTTCAGTCCTTAGGGCATAAATTATAGAATAAGCGAGGCTATCAAAATCATGGAGATTATAATTAATTTGAGGAATTAGTTCTATAAACCCTTTCTTTTTAATATCCACGCCATTTTCTACAACGGGAATAATGGTTATATTTTGACCAAAGGCTAAGCCCAACTCTTGATGAACCCATAATGACTGTACCCCATAAGAAGTTAAAAAAACTAAACAAATTGAGCAGGACTTCATTGTATCTCGTATTTTATCTGGAATAGTTGTTCGATACACTGGATATAACTCATACATATAAGTAGGCACCCCTATCTTAGAGAGGATGTCATGTACTCGTTTCACTAATTTGGCATCATGGTGATCATGACTTAGGAAGACTTCAAACTCAGTCATGTTACTTTTGTTTTTTAAAATACCCCTTGAGAATAAAAACTTATGGTATATAGCGCGGTATAGAAGTAGAGGGGCTCCCTCTGATTTTGAGAATATTTTCGCAGGTAGTGGTGTAGGGGCCAATTTATCTCTAAATCCTCGCGGATTTCCCCGTTTAAAGTTTTTCTGCGACTGGTAGCGATGGAAAAACATTAATACGGGTCGAGCTAAATTTTCGCTGTTCTAAAAATACCTTCCGCTTTTTCATCGCTCGCCCCGTATCACAAGCGAGGGGCGACCGACGATTTTGAGAATGAATATGAGGGAAATGAGTCTTTTTATTATTGTAGCTTTTTATACGTGCTAATTATATCTTCAGCCCACACTTTCTGATCTTCAGAATAAAAAGGTCCAAGTAAGTTTACATACTGCATTACCGTATCAAGGTTCTGCGTTTTTCCCGCTAAGATATAGAGTAAATAAAACAGCGAAATACCCCTATCTAAAGAACTCTCTACTTCCTCATCTCCTTTATCTACTGCAGTTTTAATTAGCCATATTTTAGCAAAATCAATTATCTCATTTCTATTATCGTTAAGAGCTTTGTCAAGATCAGCAATCGTTTCGATATCAAAAAGCAATAATCCCTTAATATCACTAGAACGAATGCTGTACTTTTTCCCTAATTTACATTTTCCAACACCGACGATAGCTTTGTCAATTTCTGCTACTGTAGATGAACTTCTAATATACTGAGCTAAAGATACTTTATCAATGAGTATGTCGTCTGGTTCTGAGGCCTCAATCATTTCAGAATAGCGGGCAATATCTTCTCTTATAGCATAAAATTCGTCGTCACCTAATTCAAGCAAACCTGCCAATCGACAAAACCTTCTGCGGCTATCTCTTGGCACTTCAACATGTGATTTGTATCCCAAATCATGCTCTATCTCAGCCCAAGCATGTTGAAGAATTGTACGTATTTGAACTTCGCAAAGTAATTTTTTAAATCTTTCATATTCTTTGAGTTTTGCCCGTTCTTGAGAAAGTTCCACTACATAATGTAAAGACAGGTAACCAAATTTATCAGGATCTAATACCTCTCTTTTGTCAATTGATAACTCATGGTGAACTAAGAAGTTATCTTTGATTATTTCAGCAACTTTATCAACATCGTCCTTGTAGTAGCAAATTATGCGCACCCCAGACAAATCTGTTACATCGGAAAACTTCTTATATTCCTTTCCTTCCCGTCTTACTTTTTCAGAAAATTTATCAATCTCTTTTGGTCTCGATGTGACCGAATGAATTCGAATATTCTTCGAAATAGTTGTTTCTTCAAGTAACGCTTTTATTAGTTCTCCGATTTTTTTTGTATAAGCTTCATAAAGGGGCATTTTTTCCTTATAAGCGTCCACCATTGACAATCTGTCCCTTTCCCTCATTTTTATTAAACCTCTACATCTCCCATTTACGGCAACGGAGTTTATAAACTTTTCCCTTAGTTTCATCGCATTCGCATACCAGCACTCAGAGCGCCAATCCGTTTGTAAGCTGGCGAGATTTAATTGTGGCTTCTTAACCACCTTTCATGACCACCGCTAGAGTTTGAATGTCTGCAGCCTTGAAGTTCAGCTATCCTCCGAGATGCAAGTCTACCCACTCGTCAGTAACAACGGGGGGCGGCGGATCCAACGCCCACAAGTCGAAGATACCAACATATTCGTAACCTTCGTACTCCTCGCCGTCCTGCATCCGCATAAACCACCCAAAGGCGACCATTGCCACTTCTCGACTATGTATGCTCTTATAGTGGTCCCGGGACATACCGTAAACCTTTGCGTCCGTTACCCCGTAGAGATACGCCTGAGATGCTCTCACGGTCTCTTTTAAGGGCCAGACCAGTGCCTTTTCGCCCAGATGCCAGATGAAGGGAAACTTCACCTCCATTTTAGAAGGTGTCGCAAATCTGGCATGGTTTAAATACTAGGGTTATATAAAAACATACCGGAAAAGAGAAAAGCAATGGTTACGATAAAACCTTTCAAAGCAACGATACTGAACCCGGATCTCGATAACAGAGCAGCACTGGTGTGCCCTGTTTACGATACCATCGATGCCGAGAAGTACGAACGCTATGCCGCCACGAAGAACAATGTAATCCACGTTACAACGAGAAAAGAGGGCGTAACCGAGGACGAATTTGTTAATTATGCAAAGAGGCATTTAGATCGTTTTTTTACTGAAGGGATCTTACGTGAGCGCGAAAAACCCGCCTTCTACATCTACGGGGTTAGATATAGCCTATCAGAGGAGATTAGTGAACAAATACCCGTAGAAGAGCGTAGGAAGATCTATTTCGCATTCGGGTTAGTAGCGCTGGTGAAAGTCGACAAACTCAATGAGCAGAAGATCGTAGGGCATGAGAAGACGTTTGCGGTGAAAACGCACGAGCGCTATCATCTGATGAAGGCAAGTGGCATGAACTTCTCGCCAATTGTTGCAGAATATAGCATGCCCGCCCATGATATCAACCGCATTTTTGAAGACTATTTGGGATTCCGCAGACCGGATTTGAGGATAGATGAGCAGCGGAAGCCGGTGGTGGATGTGGAGGTGAATGGTGCTCGCCACCTCCTGTGGGAAGTTTCAGACAAGGAGATCATAAATAGAATTCAAGAGCTCATGCGAGATAAAAAGATCATGATTCTCGATGGACATCACCGATACACCGGCTCTTATCTGTTGAGTCAAGATCACGAGGATGCAACGGCGTATACGCTGATGATGCTTGTAGAGGGAGGTGACCGAGCGCTGTTATTGCTGCCCTGGCACCGCTGTGTGAAAGACTGTCGAATGGACGACTTATGGGCGAGAATACGAGAAAAGTTTGTTGTTGAGTCGTACGATACGCAGAGCGGAAACGAAGCCATCTACTCAGAACTCAATGAATGCACCGATGAATTCGATGTGCGATTCGGTATGTACGATGGGAAGAACTACTATGTTCTGCGCGCAGATGAGGAGCGAATCAAGGATTTGGCAGAGGAACGAGGCGAACGTGTTGGGCTGGATGTTATAAGCTTGCATGAATGGCTTATAGAGCCGACGCTCATTGGCAACCCGGAGGATGTGGTTTTCACCGCCAGTCCGCGTGATGCAATCAAGAAAGTGGTTAGAGAAGCGTATCGTGTCGCGTTCTTTCTTAAGCGGCTCAAAATAGCTGATGTGGAATACAAGGCGCACATAGAGCGGAAGAACTTCCCGCAAAAGTCAACGCTCTTCCTGCCAAAAGTTGCAGAGGGCATTGTGATGTGGAAGTGGAAATGAGGTAATCACCGTTGCTTTTATTTAGTATATCCCCATCCACTACAGGTCGGGCATGGTAATGCTAAACTTCCCGGCTTCAGACCTGTTCCTTCACAGAATGCGCACTTCTTCTTCAATCTATACGGCCGGCGCCCAGTCCCTCCGCAGATAAGACACGGCAGTGCCAGACTTCCCGGTCTCTTTCCAGTCCCTCCACAATACCCACACATGTATCGGGGTTGCCGTGGACTTTGTTTAAATTTCATTCCTAGAGTTTGCCTTTAGTTATATGCATCAAAACTTCTTTTTCCATATATAAACTTTGCAATATTTATACGATGGCGGAAGAGAAATTTGGTTGAAATTGCGATTCCAGCTTGAGAGCATAACGTAGTTGTAATATACTATTTGCTACACCGCGGAAATTACAGGGGATTAGAAGCTGCGAAGTTTTCTTAAATTACTATCTGAGGTTTTTTGAGGGCTAGTTCTTAAAATAAATCGTTTTATTCAAAAAAGGAATCAATGCAACGGTCAACCCTGCCACGTAATATTCTTTTCTATTCATAACACCTTTAGTGAAGTAGCCAACCGCGCCCTGCTTCTGTTTCGTGTTTTTGTCGCCGATTAACGTATCCATTACATCGCCGAGTTCGACGCCTTTTTCTTGTAATAACCTGTCAGATATGGATTGAGGCAATTCAAAGAATGGCGTCGTCCCATAGCTCTTTCTCCCAGTATTGTCCAGTATACACATGACGCCGAACGCAAACCAAAGATTGGTTAAATTCTTTATTCCTCCTTCTATACCCACAAAAAACTGACCCTTCAAGTGTTCCGTTCTTCGTTAATCTTCTTCAGTGCAACCGCGCGATTCTCAGCACCTTCAAAGGTTTCGTCTTCTATTGGCTGATTGGAAACGTTACTTGCCACTGCAATACCATCGACTTCTACGACATCAAAGTATTGTGAAAACGCCTCTTTCGTTGCTTCCACTTTCACCGGGTTCCGAGAGCCAACCAAAACTTTCATAAACAACCTTTTTCTTCACACCTTTTCTCTCTGAAAAACACCTCACCTACTTTAACTTAGGTCTTGATGGTATTCATACTTAACTTCTCCTTTCGTGTATTTTCCTCCTTCGTCGACATTCATCTCTTCGTGTCTTTCTCGACACATGGTTACGCGTCGTTCACGTGGCGGCCTCCACTCATTTTGGCGATCCTCAAAGGATCAAGAAAAAGACGAGGCTCTTTCTACCTTGTTTTCCCGATAAGCTTCACGCTTTGTTAAGATCCAATAGACCGACTCAGCCAGCTGACGCGCTGTCGCAACGATGGCAA
>CAYNTR010000063.1:0-12934 GCA_964400255.1 uncultured Halobacteria archaeon | reverse complement strand
CCCAGTACCTCTGGAGGAAAGGAGTGGTAACGTGAATTGCGGGACGGCCTCTTCCATCCGTCAAATGGATATCCAACGTTCATACTGGGTAAGTTCTGGTTAGAACGAAATATTCATAATCGAAAAAAATTCATTTCATCGTTCGACCCTTACTCTGCGCTTTATCGTCCAGTTCTTCCTCGATCCTCAACAACTGGTTATATTTGGAGGTTCGTTCGCTTCGTGCAGGTGCGCCTGTTTTGATGATCTCGGCATTTACTGCGACCGAAAAGTCAGCGATGAGCGAATCTTCAGTCTCTCCTGATCTATGACTGACCACTTTCGTATAACCGCTTTGAATGGCCACTTCAATCGTATCCAACGTTTCCGAAATAGTACCGATTTGATTCAACTTCAGCAGAACTGCATTCGCCGCTTTATTCCTTATCCCTTCTTCGAGGCGCTTAACATTCGTCACAAATAGGTCATCGCCCACGATGATCTGGCGTGGTAACCGAGCGGTAAGATCCGCAAAGAGGCTAAACGATTCCTCTTCAAATGGATCTTCAATCAATGCGATTGGATAGGTCTTCACGAGATCTTGATAAAAATCGATGAGTTCAGAGCCCTCTTTCAAAATGCCATCTATACGATACTTCTGTGTTCGCGCGTCAAAGAAAGAGGACGCCGCAGCATCCATGCCTAATCGAATTTCATCCTCAGAATACCCGGCTTTGGTTATCGCTTCGGTTATCGCATCAAGAGGCTGAGTTGTTTCACACATGGGCGGTGCATAGCCGCCTTCATCGCCCACGTTCGTGGCGAGTTTTCCATAGTTTTCCGTCAACACGGTTTTCAATGCGTGGTAGGTCTCAACGCCAGCCCGTAAACTCTCTTTAAATCGATCGAAGCCCAGGGGCAAGATAAGAAACTCCTGTATGCTCAGTTCCGAACCTGCGTGCTGTCCGCCGTTAATCACGTTCATCATCGGTACAGGGAGTTCATACTGAAGCTCCTTCTTGGTGACGTCCTCACAAATATATTTGAAGAGCGGTTTTTGTAACGAATCCGCAGCGGCTTTACAAACCGCCATTGAGGTTCCAAGAAGAGCATTTGCACCTAAATTCGACTTATTGTCCGTGCCATCGAGTTCTATGAGCACTTCATCGATTTCCCGTTGTTCACGAGCATTCAATCCAACGAGTGTATTTTTTATCACGGTATTCACGGCATCAACCGCTTTGAGAACACCCTTTCCGCCATAACGTTTCTTGTTACCATCTCGCTTCTCCCAGGCCTCCTTACTACCCGTCGATGCACCGGAAGGCACGGCGGCTCTACCAAATCCGTTTGCTGTCCTGACATCTACTTCAACGGTTGGGTTTCCACGTGAATCCAAAATTTCTCGGCCTTTCAGCTCTCTTATCTCTAGTACCGTCATAATTAGTTCACCTCTTCATGTGTATTCTCTATTACTACTCCCATTACCTTATCTTTTGCTCTTCAGAACGGAAAGAAAAAAATCCCGGCCATTAGTTTATTTTTTACAAGTGCCTTATATTTTACGATACTTTATATGTGGTGTAAGCTTAACGCGAGGTACATGGGGAGAACGGTAGATGGAAGTAACCGATAAAGAAATGAAAAAGACGAAGAGAGTAATTGTGACTGATAATCTCTCGGAGGAAGGGATACAGGAGTTGAGGAAGTTTGCAGACGTTGATGTTGAATTGAACTTAAGCAAAGAAGAACTGACGGAAAGGATTCCGAATTATGATGCCATAGTCGTGCGAAGTGGCACGAAAGTGACGAAGGAAATAATAGAAGCAGGAAGTACCGGCCAATTAAAGGTGATTGGGAGAGCAGGTGTCGGCGTGGATAACGTCGACGTGCCCACGGCAACGGAAAAGGGGATACTGGTTGTCAACGCACCAGAGGCAAATACGATATCGGCTGCAGAGCACACTATCGCCATGCTACTCAGTCTATCGCGGAAAATTCCCACTGCTAACGTGTCACTGAAATCAGGGAAGTGGGAACGAAAAAAGCACATGGGTGTGGAAGTAAATGGCAAGGTATTAGGCATCATAGGTTTGGGACGAGTAGGTACGGGCGTGGCAAAGGGTGCAAAGGGGCTGGGAATGAAAGTCGTTGCATACGACCCATTTATATCAGAAGAGAAGGCAAACGAGCTTGGCATTGCGCTTGCGAGTTTCAATGAAACGCTTCAAGTCGCCGATTTTATATCAATCCATACACCGTTAACTAAAGACACGCGTCACCTGATAAGTACAAAAGAGTTCGAGTTGATGAAAAACGGTGTTCGTGTGATAAATTGCGCTCGTGGCGGAATAATCGATGAAAACGCTTTGAACGACGCACTCAAGAGTGGTAAAGTAGCAGGAGCAGCTTTAGACGTCTTCGAGCAAGAACCACCACAGAACCTTGAATTGCTGGAACGTGAAGAGGTGATTGTGACGCCTCATTTAGGTGCTTCGACAACCGAAGCGCAGAAGGCGGCTGCTCTTTCTATTGCTGAAGAGGTAATTGCGGCATTACAGAATAAACCGGTACGGAATGCCGTGAATATGATATATGTCGAAGAAGAGCTGACAGATACCATAACGCCTTATTTAAAATTAGCTGAGAAACTGGGACTACTCGCTGCACAGCTTATCCCACCATCGAGTAGAATTGAACAATTTAACATTTCTTACGAAGGCGAATTAGGAGTGGCCAATGCAGGGTTAGGGAAAAATACGCGACTAATAACCCGGGCAATCCTGAAAGGCTTCCTCTCCTTATTCACTGACGGGGTTAATTATGTAAATGCCGAGGCGATAGCCAAGAAATTCGGGATTAAAGTTACGGAGAGCAAGACGGAGGAGATCAAAAATTTCTCCTCGTTGATCAGCATCACGACAACTACACGGGCCGAAGGCAAAGAAGAACAGGAGAAGACTGTTGCAGGTACACTCTTCGGAAAAGGCGATCCACGAATAGTAAAAGTAGATGGATTTAGGGTGGATGCGACTCCATCTGGCTACATGCTCATCTGTTCCTTCCTTGATAAACCACGGGTGATCGGTCCCGTATGCATGATTTTAGGTGACAAAGGCATAAACATAGCGGGAATGCAGGTAGGAAGGGAAAAGGTAGGCGGAGAAGCGGTTATGGTCGTGAACGTGGACAGCCCGGTTAGTGATGCGAGCATAGAAGAGATCAAACACGTGGAAAACATATTTGATGTGAAGCTCGTGAAGCTGTAAATCCAATGAAAAACAGTGCTCAAAGAACAAAACAAAGGAAAGCTTTCTTGAGAAGAAGGGATTGACAAGATGATGAAGAGAAGAAGGATAAAATTCGAGAAATATGGGTGGCGGAAAAAGAAGAAGTTGAGTAAGAGCTGGCGAAGACCTCGCGGACATGACAACAAGATGAGAGAGCATATAGCGGCGAAAGGTCCAAGGGTGAATGTGGGCTATAGGCGAAAGAAGGAAGAACGTGGATTACATCCTTCGGGAGTGCACGAAGTGCTTGTTTTCAATACGAATGACCTTGCTCAGGCAAAGGTGGCCACGGAGGAAATGGCCGTACGAATAGCCGCTCGTGTTGGTGGGCGAAAAAGGGGAGAGATAGAGGAAGAAGCTGCAAAGCTTGGGATAAGGGTGCTCAATCCAAGGCGAATATAACGTCACTCCGCTATCTCGGTGCCTTTATGCTTTCCATGAACGGCATCGATAATAGCACGTGGATTACTTCCGTCAATAACGAGCGTTTTTATTCCGCTTCGTTCTATTATCTTCGCTGCGACTGGGTCGATAACGATTCGCGATCCCGCTATGAGTACCCCCTTCATCGTCAGGGCAACGAGTTCCTTCGGTGAGATCTTCTCATATTTTCGCGCATTCGGCTCTTTACGAGGGTCTGCATCGTAAACCCCATCCACCGAAGTCACATCGATGAGAAGGTCCGCATTAACGTATTCTGCGAGGAGCGCAGCAACTGCATCAGTTGTACAACCGGGGCTAACGCCGCCCATCACGGCTATCCGTGCTTCTTCTCTGGTTACCTTTGCCATGGCAACATCTTTGTAATCCAAGAAGGGTTCTGGGAACGCATTTTTTAACGCAGCTATGAGCAATTTCGCATTGAGACGAGTGAGGTTTATTCCAATATAATCACAGAATGCTTCGTTTGCACCAAAATCACGTGCTATTGCTATATAATGACGCGCTAGATCACCACCACCGGTGACCACATATAAATCACACGATTGTACAAGTTCATCAAATATCTTTGCAACGTTTTTTATGCGCTCTGCATCTGAGAAAAACATGCCACCTAACGAGACAACGACTTTCATGGGTTTATCTCCTCTCTGCATCCTTTCGCATTATCAGGTAATAAAGTTTTTGAAAAAAGATTGGGCAAAACATGGTGAGTGCCAGAGATCTTTTTTTGGCGCTCGTTTTCAGATAGGAACGCTAAACAGGTTCATATCATGTAACGATGTCCCAATTAGGTTGCTAAAGCCCCTCTGCAGCAGCTCTCCGTTCTCTCTGAAGCCAGATGGGAGGATAAAAAAGTCATGGCGATGAGTTGACTTTAATCTATCTTTCTCCCTGACTTCATCCGTCTAGATCTCGTTATATCCATAGAGCCGATACTATATTTTACATTTAATTCTATAAAAACTATATTTATACTAAAAACTTTTATACACTCATTTCCATATTAGAAAATATGATGAAAGTAGAAGACCGCTTTGTGGAGGATGCGCATGTGCTCTTGCATCCGATACGGTTTAGGATCGTGGAGCTGCTCAGTGAGAAACCGATGCATATAAATGTAATAAGCAAAGCGATGGGAGAAGAAAGGCGACTCGTCTCTTACCATCTGCTTACGCTAGAAGAGAACGGTTTCGTGACCAGTGAATACAAAATATCGGAAGAGCCAACGTCCAAAGGAAAAGCACTCAAGGTATACCGGCTGACCGGAAAAGTGGAAGAAGTGATTTCCGGACTTAAAAAAATTTAAGTCCCCAAACCAGACGGGTAACTCTTCCCTCTTTTCCATCCTACTCAGCTACGGTAGCATCCCGAGAAGAAGCAGGCTGTGAGAGAAGAAGCTCTCAACCTACAGGAGATAACTACCTTGTGTTTTCAGTAGGTAAGGAGCGTTCAGTATCCTCTTTTTCCCAAAATTTTTTGGATTTATCCGTTGTACTACCAACTAGACTCAAATTTCCGCTTTAATTATAAAAATAAACAGAAGGAAAACGCCACGAAGAATAATAAGGGTAGGGAAACTAAAAAAAGGGGTAAATTGGTAAATGCTCTATTCCCCCTTCATCTAATCTTTATTTTTAATCTACAGCTTGCAGGATGTCTTCCGCCTTCACGGTCTTTCTTCCAGCATGTTTAGCGAGGCTAACGGCTTTTCTAGCTATTTTCGCGCCGTATTCTTCTAAGAGCCTCACCAATTCCTGGCTGGCGTCTTCGCTCACTCTCTCTGCTCCTGCATTCCGTACTATCCTTGTTACAGGTGCTATTGGCAGTTCAGCCATTTTTATCACTATGATTAGGTAATGGGAGGGCATATATAAGCTTTTCGGTTCGTTAACCCCCTAAACATCTTCAAAGTGTATGAAAAAGTGTCTTCGGCCCCACTTCTTCAAAAGATGGAATTTCATGACGAAAAAGTTACAAGACTCGTCGTGCAATAGGTATTACATGATTTTGAACAGGATGGGTCTCTATTTAGTCTGCTCTAGCGAAATGAATAATAATACTTGCAAAGGAACCGGAGAAACTCTGAGCAAAGAAACAATTCATGTCCTCAGAGGCTAGGCGGGTTAAGTATGCCAATAAAACACCATGAGAAGGAGAGTTTTTCTGAAGCACCTGAAAGAAATGACTAAGTAATTTAGTGGTAAGCTCGAAAGGATTTTGTTATTTCACGCACCCTAATTCACCTGATAATTTTCCAATGCCGAACAGTAGTACTGATAGGTTCTTGAATCAAAAAGGACAAACACCACTTCTTTAAGAGAGGTTGCTTCTTCTTTGAGAAATGAAACCACCGCTTGTAAAGCTATTGATGCTGCTTCCTCCACGGGATAGCCGTAGGCGCCAGTACTTATCGAAGGGAACGAGATGCTGGATACATTATTCTCCGTCGCTAATTTCAAACTTTCTCGATAAGCACTTGTTAGCAGATCTGCTTCATTTCGTTCTCCGCCGCGCCAGATTGGGCCAACCGTGTGAATCACAAAGTGTGCTTTTAAGTTTCCGCCCGTCGTTATTACTGCTTTTCCGGTCGGTAATCGTCCCTGATTTTTTACAATCTTTTTGCACTCCTCTAAAATAGCGTTCCCGCCGCCTCGGTGTATAGCACCATCCACTCCACCATCACCCATTAAAGAAGGATTTGCAGCATTCACGATAGCGTCTGTTTCTTGGTTAGTAATATCACCTCGGATCAGGGACAGTTTCGTTTGGTTAATCACAACATCGTTTTGCATGGTTTCCACCTATCTCAGGACCGGCAGGTCAAACCATTGCTCAGATAATATTTTGGCATTGAAGGTGGCGTCGATATATGCAGTATCAAAAAGAGTACCAGCTGGTAGAATGCTAAACCACATCCACCGTGACCACCCGTTCACCCGCCTTTACATTCATCAATCGCACACCCTGCGTATTTCTCCCTTGTACGGGAATGTTTCGCACCGCGATTTTGGTCACCATATTGTCCGATGTTGCAATCATCAATTCATCATCGTTCTTTACTTGCTTAATACAGACCACCTTGCCGTTTCGTTCTGCACCCCGAATGCTAATCACGCCTTTGCCACCCCGGTGTGTCTCTCGGTACGCATCCAGCTTCGTTCTTTTACCATAGCCTCGTTCAGTTATCGTAACAAACCGTGAGGAACTCAAACTCAAATCAACCGCCTCGATACTTGCTATCTCATCGCCCTTGTCCAATCGCATTCCCCGAACTCCTGATGCATATCTGCCCATTTCTCGTAATTCCTCTTCTTTGAAAAAGATCGCTTTGCCATTCTGCGAGCTCAGAATGATACCCGCCTGCTCGGCACTCTTGATCAAGGCCACATCGATCAACGCATCACCTTTACCTCGGTCAACCTTGAGAGCGACGATCCCGGTAACGCGTATAGCCTTCAGATTGGCGAGTGCGCTCCTCTTTACCACGCCTCGTTTCGTAGCGAAAACGATAAAGGCGTTTTTTATAGCATCATCTACCCCTTCAGGTATGGCGAGAGCAGTTGCAAACTTTTCCTCCTCTTCTACCGCGACGCTCACTCCTGGAAGGTTTACCAGCGGTTTTCCTTTCGCATGGCGGCTCGATGGCGGGATTTCGTAGGTCTTCACCTGATATGCCCGGCCATATTCAGTAAAAAGAATCAGACGTTCCCGTGTAGACGCACATATGAAATTAACGATTACATCATCTTCCCGCTTATCTATCATGGATATACCCTTCCCACCCCTTAGTTGCCGTTTAAAAATCTGCGCTGATAATCGCTTCACATAATCACGCTCTGTAAAAAAGAGAATTACGTCCTCTTCTTCGATAAAATCACGCGCGCTTAACGTCACCAGCTCCTCGATTTCGGTCCTTCGAGCATCGCCATACTTTTCCTTCAGCTCTATCAGCTCTTCTTTTATAACGCCAAATATACGCGCTTCACTAGCTAAGACCTCATGTAACCACGCTATTCTTCTCTCCAGCTCTCCTCGCTCGGTCTCTATTTTGTCTCGTTCTAATGCGCTCAATCGCGATAGTCGCATATCGAGTATCTCTTTTGCTTGTACTTCACTCAACGCATATTTCTCGATCAGAGCGAATTGAGCAGTTTTGCTATCACGTGACGCTTTGATGAGCTGTATCACTTCATCGATATGTGCGATTGCAATGATCAAGCCTTCCAAAATATGTTTCCTGCTTTCTGCACGTTCTAATTCGTAGTGCAATCTCTTAATCGTTACGTCTTTCCTATGTGTTATGTAGCATTCAATGAGTTCTTTGAGTGTTAATACGCGCGGTTCGCCATCCACGAGCGCCAGATTGATGACGCCAAACGTCGTCTCTAGCTGTGTGTGCTTGTAAAGCTTGTTTAAAATGATCGGTGCATTAGCTCCGGGTTTTAATGAGATGACGACCCTCATTCCTGTGCGGTCTGATTCGTCCCGTAATCCCGTAATGCTATCCACCTTGTATTTTCTAATGAATTCGGCAATCTCCTCTACCAGTTTGCTTTTGTTTACCTGATAAGGGATCTCCTTGATAATTATTCTCTCCTTCTTGGCCTTTTGTTCAATATCGACCTTTGCCTTTAGTCGTATACTGCCTCTCCCGGTTTCGTACGCCTGTTTTATCCCTTCATAGCCCGAAATAATCCCTCCCGTGGGGAAATCAGGAGCCGTTATTATCTCCATCAACTCGTCGATACTCACATCGGGCTCGTCTATTACCCGTATTATGCCGTCAACCACTTCTACCAAATTATGGGGCGGCATATTCGTGGCCATACCAACCGCGATGCCTGATGAGCCGTTTATTAAGAGGTTAGGAAGCTTTGCGGGTAAAATCTCTGGTTCTTTCAGTGTGTTGTCAAAATTAGGACTCCAGGCCACCGTATCCTTATCGAGGTCAACCAGTAGTTCTTCTGCTATTCTTGACAGCCGTGCCTCGGTATATCGCATTGCAGCGGCAGAATCACCATCGATACTACCGAAATTGCCCTGACCATCGACCAACGGGTATCGATAGGAGAAATCCTGCGCCATTCGAACCATTGAATCATAAACCGCCACGTCACCGTGCGGATGGTACTTTCCCAAGACATCACCGACGATTCTCGCCGATTTCTTGTGAGGTCTCGTGTGTGTGACGCCAAGTTCATGCATACCGTATAATATACGACGATGCACCGGTTTGAGCCCATCACGAGCGTCAGGAAGAGCTCTCCCCACAATTACGCTCATGGCATAGTCTATATACGAACTCTTCATCTCGTCCTCAACGGTGACTTCGATAACCCGCTCTCGCTCTTCAGCTTTTTCCTTGTTTATTTCACGCTCGTTTTCGTCCATCGCTATAGTTCATTTATAGCGTCAAACGTAAAAAAGAATTGTGTTCCTCAAAGAATTGTGGAAATGATATGCTGTCAACTAATAATGAATTCGTATGAAAAAGTGTGCCCTTTTACAGAAGATAGGAACAGGGCTTAACGATGAAATGGGATTTGTTAATCAGATTGGCAAAAAAGGCTCCAAATGGTGAGGCCGTAAACTTTTATAAAAGATGAGAGCGATATTAAAAATGAGTAAGTGGATTTGGAGGCTAAAAAATGGCCAAAACAATAGGTATAGATGTGGGAACGAGCAATTCGGCTGCCGCTGCACTCATAGGGGGCAAGGCCACGATCATACCTAGTGCTGAAGGTACAAGTCTTGGGGGTAAAGCCTTCCCGTCGTATGTGGCGTTTACGAAAGATGGTCAGAGGCTCGTGGGGGAGCCTGCTAAAAGACAGGCAGTTTCCAACCCCGAAGGCACGATAACGGCAATTAAACGGAAGATGGGGACTAATTATAAGGTGAAAGTTCGGGGTAAGGAGTACACGCCACAGCAGATAACCGCGTTCATACTCCAGAAGATAAAAACCGATGCAGAAGCATTTTTAGGCGATAAAGTTGACAAGGCGGTCTTAACGGTACCGGCATACTTTAATGACAATCAGAGGACTGCGACAAAGGATGCAGGGACGATCGCGGGCTTGGAAGTCGTTCGGATCATTAACGAGCCCACTGCTGCAGCACTCGCGTATGGGATCGATAAAACGGAAAAGGAGCAGAAGATCCTCGTATATGATTTTGGCGGGGGCACACTGGACGTCACCATTATGGAGTTCAGCGAGGGCGTATTTGAAGTTATATCCACGAGTGGCGACACCCAATTGGGTGGAACAGACATGGATAGCGCAATCGTTGACTATGTAGCAGGGGAATTCAAGAAGGAATCAGGGATCGATGTACGGAATGACAAGATGGCGTTGCAACGATTGCGGGAGGCAAGTGAAAAAGCGAAGATTGAACTCTCGAACGTTCTTGAAACTGATATTAATCTACCGTTCATTACTGCTGATGCAACGGGACCGAAGCACCTCGTTATGAAGCTGATGCGTACGAAACTTGAGGAACTTGTGAGACCAATTGTAGAAAAATGTAAGAGTTCCATTGATCAATCATTAAAGGATGCTAAGCTCACACCGAACGATATCAGCAAAATCATCTTCGTCGGTGGACCAACGAGGATGCCGATAGTCCAGAGATTTGTTGAGGACTATGTGGGCAGGAAAGGAGAACGTGGTGTCGATCCAATGGAATGTGTCGCGTTGGGTGCCGCAATACAGGCGGGCGTTTTAACGGGAGAAGTCAAGGATGTGGTTCTTTTAGATGTTACTCCCCTTTCATTGGGCATTGAGACGTTAGGCGGCATATTTACCAAATTAATTGAACGGAATACCACGATTCCTACGAAGAAGAGTGAGATATTTTCAACTGCCGCAGATAATCAAACGAGTGTTGAGATTAACGTGCTTCAAGGCGAGCGGGAGTTTGCGCGTGATAATACCAGCCTCGGGCGATTTCATCTGATGGGTATCCCTCCAGCGCCGCGAGGTATTCCACAGATCGATGTTACCTTCGATATTGATTCCAACGGCATTTTGAATGTCACTGCTAAGGATCTCGGCACCGGAAAGCAACAGGCGATTACGATTACGGCGTCGACCAAACTCTCACAAAGTGAGATCGATCGAATGATGGAGGACGCAAAGCGATTTGTAGAGGAGGATAAACGGCGTCGTGAGATTGTTGAGACGAGAAATCAAGCGGAGAGTCTCATTTACACCACTGAGCGGTCTCTTATGGATTTGGGTGAGAAGGTCACCAGTGACGAACGAACGAAAATTCTTGCTATTATAGAACGTCTGCGAGCTACGGCAAAAACAGAAGAGGTTACCAAAATGAAGGCTGAAATGGAAGAACTGATGCGTGCCTTCCACGACATCTCAATGCGGGCCTATCAACAAGCAGGGGCGCAGTATCAGCAACAAGCGAGACCGCGGGAAGAACCGAAGCAAGGTCCAGTCGATGCGGAATACAAGGTGGTGGATGAGGAGGAATAGGAAGTCACTTTTGGCAACCCTCACTGTTTCCACTGTGCAGCTGCAGCTGTTGGCCACGTTGGTAACGTTATCTACGTGGTCTTTCTCTCTCACCTCAGACAAAGGATTTTCTCAGCCGTGAAAGTGCCCGTACACTTAGAACTGGTCTAGGAGTCGTATGCCGTAATGCCGAAGAAGGATTATTATGAGATACTCGGTGTGAATAAAGATGCCACCGAAGCGGAGATTAAAAAAGCATATCGGAGATTGGCGAAACAGTATCATCCTGATGTATATAAGGGCGATAAGAAAGAGGCGGAAGAGAAATTCAAGGAGATTTCAGAGGCATACGAGGTACTATTGGATAAAGATAAACGGGCAAAGTATGATCAGATAGGGGAACGGGTAGTGGATGAGGCCTTTGGACCCGAAGGTTTTGATTGGACTCACTTCACGCACTATCGAGACGTTGAGGACATCTTCGGAAGCGCAATTTTTGAATCGTTCTTTGGCTCTCCCTCGAGCCCCGGGTTTTCTAGCCGTGGTGGTGTCTTTGACACCCTCTTTGGTACACGAGAAGGGATAGAAAGACCAGTTCGCGGGGCTGATGTTCGTTTACAGTTGGATATCTCGCTTGAGGACGCTGCACGGGGAGTGGAGAAAAAGATAGAAGTTCCAATGGCACGTGTATGCAAGGCGTGTGGGGGCACAGGATCGCGTTCAGGGAAATCAAGCACATGTCCTTCGTGCAAAGGTGCAGGTCAGGTGAGAACCGTACAAACGCGTGGAGGTGCTCGGATAGTGCAAACTACGATCTGTCCTCAATGTAATGGCATGGGGCGAGCTACTATTGACCTCTGTAGCGTCTGCGGCGGACAAGGATCGGTATCGAAACGTACAAAGATAGCGCTTACTATTAAGAAAGGCGTGCATTCCGGCTACGAAATAAGAATTCCCAAAGCCGGGAGACCTTCCGAATCCCGTCTTGGTGGAGAACCCGGCGACTTGCTCGTGATAATTAACGTGTTACCGCATCGAATCTTTAAGAGACGGGGCGACGACCTCTACATGACCGTGCCGATCAGTTTCGCTCAGGCTGCGTTGGGTGGTGAAGTGACCGCCAGCACCATCGATGGTAAGCAAGTAAATGTTAAAATTCCGGCAGAGACGCAGACAAACGCCAAATTTCGATTACAGGGACTCGGAATGCCACGACTTGCAGGTGGCAGAGGAGATATGTTTATAGAAACAGTGGTGCAAACGCCGCGGAATCTTACGAAGAAACAGAAGGATCTATTACGAGAGGCGTTAATCGGCGCTTAGTGGATGCACATGCGATGTTCTACGAGAGAATCCAGTTTCCGGTATCTAAAATCACGTGTGCGAAAAAGGATGGTTTTAAATACGAGCAAGGAGATGGATACTTACAAACGATGAGTGAAACAGGCTTGATAATACTGGGGGAGTGGGATTATTGGCGCTTTGGGTAACGCTCTATCTTTCAATTACATATATCTAACCCAAAAGTGATACAGGAAAAAAGGCGGAGCGTCATAGTTAGCCTAACCAAATGTCAGGGACGGAACGTAAGGTTATGTTGTTGAAAAGACTCTAATTATTCTTAGTTTCCAAGGAGCTAGTAAAATTTACCTACTTTACTAACGCACTGTTGCTTACCACTTTTTTTCGGAATGGTCGGGATACAGTACTTCCGAACGCCCCATCTTCCGAAAGAAATTTATAAGGACTACATCC